>DASXIL010000123.1:0-3809 GCA_036497985.1 Candidatus Angelobacter sp.
ACAAAGCGCTCTTGCGCGGGCTGATTCACGCCGCCACCAGCGCCATCCAGCAAGCATATGAGCAGGAAGCGCCGGCGGAAGAAATCATTGACTCGGCCGAGTCGGCGATCTTCAAGGTCGCAGAGCAACGCATCGGCCAGGGTTTTATGGGAATCCCGGAGATCGTAAAGCTCTCGTTCGGCTCCATTGACAAGCTTTACGAGCAGGGCCAGCGCATCACCGGACTGGAAACCCATTTTGCAGACCTTGATGGAATGACCAGCGGCCTGCAAAAGTCCGATCTGGTGATCATCGCCGCGCGTCCCTCAATGGGCAAGACCGCTTTCGCCATCAACATCGCTGAAAACGCCGCCGTGCGCGACAACAAAGTGGTTGGCGTGTTCTCGCTGGAAATGTCACGCGAATCGCTGCTGCTGCGCCTGCTCTGCTCGCAGGCCATGGTGGATTCCCACAAGCTGCGCACCGGGTTCTTGGGCCGCGATGATTACCAGAAGTTGGTAACCGCGCTGGCCGCGCTGGCTGAAGCGCCGATCTTCATTGACGACACGCCGGGCATCTCGATTTCTGAAATGCGGGCCAAGTGCCGCCGGCTGCAACAGGCACAGGGCCGGCTGGACCTGATCATTGTGGACTACCTGCAACTCGTCGCCGGAACGCCCACCGGCGGAGGCAAGCGCTACGAGAACCGCACGCAGGAAGTGTCGGCCATCTCACGCGGCCTGAAAGGCCTGGCCAAGGAGATGCGTTGCCCTGTGATAGCGCTCTCACAGCTCAGCCGCGCCCCGGAAAGCCGTACCGGCAACAACCGTCCGCAACTGGCTGACCTGCGTGAATCGGGCGCGATTGAGCAGGACGCCGACGTGGTCGGATTCATCTTTCGTGAGGAGGTTTACAAGCCTGACGATCCTGATCTTCAGGGCAAAGCAGAGTTGATTATCGCCAAGCAGCGCAACGGGCCGACGGGCATCGTGCGTATGGCTTTCATCAAGAGCTCGACGAGGTTTGAGAGTCTAGCGAATGAGGCAGGACCGGAGGGCTATTAATTTAGCAAATTTTCATGGCGACATTGCAACAATCCCAATCAGTCCCAACCTGCCCCATATGCAATGGGACACGCTGGAAGAAGGTAGTTGTTTCCGGAAAAGCAGATCGGGTCACACGTTGCGACTGCTATTTCGCTGATAGGAGTGCGCGACTTCTCAAAGCATCGCAAATTCCTGCTCGCTACGCACATTGCACCTTGGAAAATATCGAGATCCTTAATCAATCCCTGTCCATCGCTGTTTCCGATGTCAAGCACTTTGTAGAGGCTTACCCGATAGAAAAAATGAGCCTGCTCCTGGTTGGCCAGGTGGGCCGCGGCAAAACACATCTGGCGGTGGCGGCTCTTCACTACTTAATTCGCGAGAAAGGGATTGCCTGTCTATTCTGCGATTACCGCGAGCTGCTGAAGGAAATACAGAACTCCTACAACCCAAGTGTGCAGACGACGGAATTGGAAATCCTGCAACCTGTTTTTGAAACTGAAGTTTTGCTCTTGGATGAACTCGGCGCTATACGCCCTTCAGGATGGGTTTGGGATACAGTCAGCCATATTCTCAATTATCGCTACAACGAAAAGAAAACTACAATCATTACTACGAACTTTCCTGACTTTCCTTCCCGCAGAGGGGACGAGGTAACAGAAGAGCCTGAGGGCGATTCTTTAGGGAAAAGAAAAGCAGAATTGGCAGGCGGGCAGGAGACACTTGGTGATCGCATCACGGATCGCATGTATTCCCGGCTTCACGAGATGTGCCGTATCATCCGCATTCAAGGCAGCGATTTTAGAAGATTGGCTGATGGTTTTGTTATACGAGTAACCCCAGTCAGGAATCAATCCACAAGAGACCTTGTTGGAGTTCTAGAAGCATTCTCATTACAAACAGGGAACCAATGGTCAAGCCCTCCATTGCAGTGGTACGAAATTTGCAAACACTTGAAGCAGTTGGGACAAAATCCATTGCAGATTGAAGCTATAGAATCAGCTTTGCTGCGTGGAAAGGCTGCTGATGTTACTGAGAAACCAGATCCGGTGAGGGTGAGTAATTACCAGGTTCGCAAAATGAAGATGAAACCATCGGTAACGGAAGAACCCTAATGAACAATTTCAGTCTGGCTAACGGCGGGGCGAGTATTAGGCTATATCGAGATCGGCGCGGAGTGTCGCATGGATTACGAAGAAGAGTATGAGGAGCTTGAACTCGTCGACGTTTGTGAGGACTGCGATAGGCTTCAGCAGCAAGTTTATGAACGAACCATGCGGTTACGAGAAACCGAATTCGGCAGTGAACTCCAACAGGAGAGGGCAAAGAGACTATTAGACGCGGCGGTACAAGAACAACTCAGACATCAACGAGAACATGATTTGGAAGAGGAATTACCAGAAGATTGCTGATTTGCCGAAGAACTCCTCTTCGTTGTGCGCCTGCCTGTTGGCAGCAAGAAATTTCATTTGACACGTGGTTGACGGCACGATTTCGGAGGCCATCGGTCAGCCAAAGCGAAGAAGACACCGGCAAGAGTGCCGGTGCCACACAAGACCAAGAATAAGTAACTCCCAACCTTCAACTCGAACACTGAAGCAGCCGAGCAGATCCCTTAGCCGCTCGGCTTCGCGTGTGGTCGGCTCTCGGGGATTCGGGATGGCAATTCGATGGAGTTGGATGGTGATTGAATGACGGGATGACGATATATTCGTAACAAAGCAGTGTTAATCATCAAACTGCACTACCAAAAGCCCTAGAAGAGCTTTTCATCTGCATTAATCCTTTGACTTTGTGGGGCTGATGAATAGATATTCTCCGCATGCCCGACCAGAAATCCCTCGCGCCACAATCTCTTACGCAAGCAATGCCCAGGCCGGACGGCCCGGACGCTCCGCTCACCTTTGAGCAGGTGCTGGCCCAGGAAGACGCCGTGCTGGGAGGAAAGCAGCGCAGTGCGCTGTGCATCTCCGGCGGCGGCATCCGCAGCGCCACATTCGCGCTGGGCGCCCTGCAGG
The DNA here is from genome assembly GCA_036497985.1 of Candidatus Angelobacter sp. Classification (GTDB taxonomy): domain Bacteria; phylum Acidobacteriota; class Terriglobia; order Terriglobales; family Acidobacteriaceae; genus Angelobacter. The sequence continues at coordinate 3,044 of DASXIL010000123.1, forward strand.
GGCTGGCCGAACTCGGCATCCTGGAAAATTTTGACTATCTTTCGACCGTTTCCGGCGGAGGCTACATCGGGAGCTGGCTCACGGCCTGGAAAGAGCGATGGAAGGGGCTGACCACACCCAAAAAACTGGGCGATACAATCACCACTCTTGTCTCGCAGTTGAAGCCCTTTGCGCTGCCCCCGCCTGAAGAGCACCCGGACCCCATCCAGCATCTACGCGAGTACAATAACTATCTTTCGCCCAAGCTGGGCCTCTTCTCCGCCGACACCTGGACCCTGATTGCTACGGTAGCGCGGAACATGCTCCTGAACTGGCTGGTCTTCATCCCTCTGCTGATGTGCGCTCTCATGGTGCCCCGCATTGTGCTGTCACTGGGAAAGGTGGGTGATAACTATGACGTGTGGTTTCACTTGACCTGGGACCAATTTTACGAAGGACGATGGATTCCTCTTTCTCTGGCCGGATTGTTCTTCGCCATCGGGATCTTTAACCTCCTGCGCTATCTCCCTGGCGTTGGCAATAAGAACCATACGGAAGGCCAGTTCCTGAAATACTGTTTCGGCCCCATTTTCCTTGCGGCGTTGGCCCTTCTGCTCGGCGAAGCCTGGTTCATCGGCGCCGACTACACAAATGGCAGGCATGACGCGGGGGCATTCGGCTACTGGGACTATTTTAAGGGGGTTGCGATCTCCGGAGGCGCAGGCTACCTGGCGTATGGCTTGATTTATTGGCGCCGTGTTGGGAAAAAACTACGGGAACTCAAGGC
>DASXIL010000124.1:0-3502 GCA_036497985.1 Candidatus Angelobacter sp.
GGTCGCTTCGACCTCAGAGTGTTATGGCGATCCGCAGGAACATCCGCAGAAAGAGACGTATTGGGGACACGTGAATTCGATAGGCCCGCGCTCTGTGTATGACGAATCCAAGCGCTTTGCTGAAGCCGTGACCATGGCCTACCACCGCTACCACAAAGTAGATACTCGCATTCTGCGCATCTTCAATACCTACGGGCCGCGACTGCAATTGAATGATGGTCGCGTGATTTCCAACTTTATGAAGCAGGCCCTTCGCTCAGAGCCGCTTACCGCCTATGGCGATGGACAACAGACGCGCAGCTTCTGCTATGTGAGTGACGAAGTGGATGGCATTATGCGTTTGGCGAAATCGGATGAGCACAATCCTGTGAACATTGGAAATCCGGTGGAGTTCACGATTATGGAATGCGCGCAGCTTGTCCTGAAGGTCACTGGATCCAAGAGCCCAATCGTCCATGAGCCGCTGCCGCAGGACGATCCTAAACAGCGGCGTCCGGACATCAGCAAAGCACGCCGGCTGCTGGGCTGGGAGCCAAAGATTGACCTGGAAGCCGGGCTGAAACTTTCGATGGAATATTTCAAGCAGGCGATTGAGTTGGAGCAGACAGAGAAGGCTGGGAAAAGGCAGGCTGTGGTCGTTTAAAAAATGACCCGGGACACGATACAATCTAAGGCGTAACTCCTAGATCGATAAGGTGTTTCACTGCTGGCGAGAGAAATACTAACTATTTAGTTCACAAGGGCTTCCGCGCGCTGTAAAATACCTTAGAGATTAGGGTATTTTCCGGTTACCTGAAGAGTAAAAATGACCGGGGAACGGCCGCCTCGCCAATCAAAGTTCAGGAAGTGCCAGTGACCGCTGTACCGCCGTTCAAGGAATCGTCTCGAGAGTTGATCGCCGAAGTTGCGCGAGCGCTAGAACCTTATTTCCCAGACATTACAAACAAGTGGCGTGACCAGCTCACAAGAGAATTTGGCTTTGATGGCCGCACGCTGGCGGCGGTGGAACGCCTTACCTTAGCTGCGGGCTGCTCTTATTTTTGCCACAATGATTACCCCGGCTTCCACGAAAATTTACAGTACTTTGGCACGCGGCTTTCAAAGCTGCAGGTGGACACACGCGCCGTGGCGCGGGCGCTGGAACTCTACCAATCCTGCTGTGAACCTTATATTGCCGGTCTTTTCCCTGAGCGGGAAGCAGAAGCCAAGGCAGCTCTGGAAATGCTCTCGTCGGTTTCATTCGTCATTGTTTCAGGCGCGTACTTTGATTCCAAAACTCTGGAATCTTCTGCTCTGCTCCGCCTGCTGGATGCCGAGCTTGCTTCCGCCGATTTGAGCGCCCTGCTGAACAAGGTCCTCGATATCACCACCCAGACATTCCAGGCTTCGCTTGGCATCATCCTTTTGTGCGATCCCGAAATTGGCGCGTTGCGGATTTCCGCTTCCGTGGGCATGGATACTGAGGTGCCGGAAGACTTCAGGATCGAACTGGGAAACGGATTTTCCGGGAAGATTGCGACAAGCGGTGAGCCCAATATGATCCTGGATACCAGCGTGGATACAGGCGCGTTGCGGCCGATGATCCGCATTAAAGCCAAGTCTCTTTGGGGCGTGCCGCTGAAGGCGGATGGCGAGACGATTGGCGTAATTGTGATCGGCTTCCCCAAACCTTATGAATGGCTGCCGACAGAACGCGAGTTGATGCGCGCCATTGGCGACCGTACTGCGCTGGCCATTGAACGCGCGCGCATGACTGACGCATTGCGTGAGCGCGAACAACGCATCGCGGAACTGTCAGGACACCTGCTGCGAGTGCAGGAAGAAGAGCGTAAACGCATCAGCCGCGAACTGCATGACGAAACCGGCCAGGCACTGATGGTGATCCGGCTATATCTGGGAATGATGGAAACCGGAAATACAGCCAAGAACGTACGCGGCAAGATTCGCGAGACCGTTGAAGTGGTCGATCGGACGATTGAGGGCATTCGCAGGATTATTGGCAAGCTCTCTCCTCTGGTGCTGCAAGAGTTGGGATTGGTGGCCGCGATCCGCAAAGAAGCCAAGGATTTTGCCCGCAATACGGGCGTGAAAGCGCGCGTAATGATCACTGAAGATGTAGGCCGGCTGGCATCGGGCACGGAACAGGCAATTTATCGAGTGGTGCAGGAAGCGTTGCACAATGTGGCCAAACACGCGCAGGCAAAGAACGTCACGGTACAAGTAGAGCGCGCGGACCAATTGGTGCATGTAAAAGTGGAAGACGATGGAGTGGGAATTCAGTCGCGCAGCAGCAGCTCTCGCGACCACTCTTTTGGGCTGGCTGGAATCAAAGAAAGAATAGCAATGTTGGGCGGGACCTCACGCGTGATCTCGACCAAAGGGAAAGGCACGCGGATAGAAATAAGCGTACCTGCGGGCGATGAAACACAAGTTGTGGACCGTCCGCTGGCGCATGCGGCACATGCATTGCAAAGGCCGAATTAAAGAAAAGGACACTCCCCCATGCCGAAAATTAAATGTTTACTCGTAGATGATCACACGCTGTTTCGCCAGGGCGTACGCCGTTTGTTGGAAAGCGAAAGCGATTTTGAAGTCGTGGGCGAAGCTGCCGACGGCGGAGAAGCCGTGGAGAAAGCGCGCGAGTTGCGGCCGGACATCGTACTGATGGATATCGGGATGCCGGGACTGTCGTCATTTGAGTCCGCGCGGCAGATCAAGAAAAACCGCATGGAAACCAAGATCCTCTTCCTGACCATGTATGAAGACGAAGACTACCTCGTCCAGTGCCTGGAAGTGGGGGCGTCGGGCTACGTGCTGAAGGATACGCCTGCCCCGCAGTTGCTCACTGCCGTCAAAGACGTCTATAAAGGCGGGAAATATTTGAGCTCGCAGGTGCTGGGCAAGCTAGTGGAAGATTTCCGCTCGCGCGTGCGCGATACCAGGATGCGTCCACGGATCTCTACGTTGACGCCGCGGGAAAGGGAAATCCTGAAGCTGCTGGCGGAAGGAAATTCCGTGAAGGAAATTGCGGTGATCCTGGGACTGAGCGTGAAAACCGTGGAAGCCCACAAGTTCAACTTGATGCGCAAGCTCGATATTCACAACAAAGCGCAGTTGGTTACGTACGCGATTCAGAAAAAGATCATCAAGATTCCCGTGAACCAATAGGCTGTTGTACCCTCCCCGCAAAGAAGACGGCGTTCGCAAGAGCGCCGTCTTCGTATTTGTAGCGCCTAGTTGCTTATCCGCGAATGCTCTGGAGCAATGCGCCCTCAATGGCTGCCAGCATGGCTGAAAGCCTTGCGCCCTTGGATACAAAGCTGTTGAACAACTTCAGTTCGTCAGCGCAAGGCGCCGCTCCACCTGTATGAAGAATGATGGGAACCGCTTTATTGATTTGTCGCAGGTGTATGGCCACGGTGCTGCCGTTTAGTCCCGGCATTTCATAATCCAGCACCACGGCATGCACATCATGAACAGAAAATTGTCTGATGGCCTCGGT
>DASXIL010000125.1:0-4232 GCA_036497985.1 Candidatus Angelobacter sp.
CCGGTGTTTACCACCAGTAAGAGCAGCTGGTTCGGCGAAAGTGCCATGCTCTCTGGATGGCTCCCGACCGGCACTGACGCCGTGCGCTTACCGTTGTCGATGCTGTAAACCGCAACAGAATCCGATCCAAAATTCGCCACGTAAAGCAGGGCATTGTCTGGCGATACCAGACTGCGTACTGGATGGTCGCCAATCTGAAACGTGTTGTTGACCTCGTTCGTGCTGGTCACGATTTCAGAAATTGAGCTGGCGTCGTAGTTGCTTACAAAAGCTTCGCCGCCATCCGGCTTCACCACCAAATGCACAGGTGTTTTGCCCACGTCCAAAAGGGTTAGTAGCTTGTCAGTCTTCAAGTCCACCACGCCAACCTGCCGCGATTCACTGCATGCTACAAACACTTTGCTGGAATCAGGCACAATGGCAAGCTCCACTGGCTTGGCACATACAGCTACCTTGTTGCGTATCGCCAATTTTTGCGTGTCCACGATCGCGATGGAATCCTCATCTCTCAAAGCGACAATTGCCAGCTTACCGTCCGGGGTTAGGCGCGCCAAATTACTTCCATTGCCAGTAGGAATGTATTTAATTACTTTGCGCTGATCCAGGTCGATCACAGACAGGTTGGCTGAACCGGAGTTGGCCACATAAGCCCGCTTGCCGTCGGAAGAAACGTCCACAAAAAATGGCGCGCGATGCACTCCAATGGTCGAAACCACTCTGTTCGTTTCCGCGTCAATCACGCTGATATTGTTGGATTCCGTATTGGCCACGTAGATTTCGTTCTTGTGGGGATTCACTGCCAGCCCGGTGGGGTTGCGTCCCACGGAAACCGTGGTCAGGATCGACAGAGCGCGGAGGTCGATCACCGTTACACTATTGCTGCCGCCATTGGATACGTACGCGTACTCGTGATAATTCGGGCTGGGTTCCGGCGTGTCCTTACAGCCTGCGAGCAGGGCAAGAACAAGGCAAGCCGATAATGTAAATGCTCGCAACTTATCTGCCGGCCCGGGCTGCTGCAGGTTGCGTGCGTGGCTCCTGGACATTGCGGTGCAGCACGGCAGCAATCTGCCGTATTTCGTGCATCAATTCGTCGAATTGATCAGGAAAGATCGATTGGGCTCCGTCAGAAAGAGCATGCTCAGGATCATGGTGCACTTCCACCATAACTCCATCGGCGCCCACCGCCACTGCAGCGCGTGAAAGAGGCAGGACCTTGTTGCGTTTTCCTGTTCCATGGCTTGGGTCAACGATGATCGGCAGATGGCTGAGCCGCTGCACTGCGGGCACAATGCTCAAGTCCAGAGTATTGCGTGTGTGGTCGGCAAAGGTGCGCACGCCGCGCTCGCACAAGATCACTTCATAATTGCCTTCGCTTAGGATATATTCGGCCGCCATCAGAAACTCTTCCAGCGTTGCGGACATGCCACGTTTCAGCATCACGGGCTTGCGCAGCCGTCCCGCCTTCTTTAAAAGCGAAAAGTTTTGCATGTTGCGCGCGCCAATCTGGATCACGTCAGCATAATCGGCCACCAGGTGCAGCGATTCATCGTCCAGAGCTTCTGTAACAATCCGCAATCCAAATTGATCGCGGATTTCCGCCATGATCTTTAGGCCTTCTTCGCCCAAACCCTGAAATGCATAGGGCGATGTACGGGGCTTGTAAGCTCCGCCGCGGAAAAACCTTGCCCCGCCCTTTGCAATTCGTTCTGCAATCGTGAAAGCCTGTTCACGGGATTCAATCGAGCAAGGCCCTGCCACCACTCCCAGGTCGCGACCGCCAAAACTTCCATCGCTGCCGGCAAAGCCAATGACCGTATCCTCTTCCTTCGCATCGCGGCTTACCAGCTTGTACGGCTTGCTGACCTGGATAACTTCCTGCACGCCGGACATTTCGTCCAGCACGCCCTGCTCCATGGCGCCTTTATTGCCGGTAATGCCAATTGCGGTGCGTTGCGCCCCTGGGATGGGATGCGCCCGATAACCAAGTGACTCAATGCGTTCGCAAACCGCGCGAACTTGTTCCTCACTGGCATGCGCCTTCATTACGACTAACATGATGTTGGCCCTCGCTGAGCCTTCAGTTTACTGTGACTTCAACGCCGGTAGCAATCGAAACAAGGCCCGCGGAAGCTCATTTATGTACCTATTTTGCCCATTTTGGAACGAGGCTGCACAGATCGAATCGCGGTGGGCACCACTGGTTCCATGACAATGCCAGCGTGATATTACCATGTTAAAATCAATCATTTAGCCCATGCCTTCAGGGGATCCAGAGCGTAAGCGTTTCACTATACCTAAGCCAAAAACGCTTAGCGTTCAAGAACGCAAGCGGCTCAGCATGAAAGACGTGCTTTTGTGGGCGGAAGGCGACCCGCCCAAGCCCGGGCCCAGGCGTATCGGGATACACACCTCGACGGCCGGTGGCGTTGAGATGGCAGCGGAGCGGGCTTATCGGTTGGGAGCCAATACGTTCCAGATCTTTTCTTCGAGTCCGCGGCAATGGCAGCCGTACTCGCTGGCGGCATCGCAATGTGACGCCATGCGGGGCTTGCGTGAAAAATATGAAATTGGCCCGATGGCTATCCATAGCAGTTATCTGGTGAACCTTGCCAGTGCGACGCCGGAGTTCCATCGCAAGTCCGTCGTGGCTTTTCGCGGTGAACTGGAACGTGCACTGGCGCTCTGCGCGGAGTTTCTGGTTTTGCATCCTGGCTCCTTTCGCGGACGCAGTCGCGAAGAAGGCCTGGAACTGGTGGCGCGCTCCATAGCAGAAGCTGCTGAAGGTCTGGAACTGGAAAAATCCAACCTTCGAGTCCTGATTGAAAACACCGCTGGCTCAGAGTTTTCTCTCGGCGGATCGTTTGATCAGGTGGCGCATCTTTTGCAATACCTGCGGTCGGTTTGTCCGGTAGGTGCTTGCATCGATACATGCCACACACACGTTTCCGGCTATGACATTGTTACCGAAGCCGGCTGGCATGAAACCATGCAAAAGCTGGATGAGACAATCGGCTTGAATAATGTGATGGTCTGGCATTGCAATGACGCGAAAGATGCACGAGGTTCAAAGCGCGACCGCCATGAGCACGTGGGCAAAGGGACGATTGGGCTGGACGCGTTCCGCAGGCTGTTGAATGACCCGCGCACGGAACACGCGGCCTTCATCGCGGAAACGCCGATTGAAGATCCAGGCGACGATTTGCGTAACATCGAGATTTTGAAAGGGCTTGTGGAGATGCAAGCCGCAAGGCAGACAAAGAACAAAAGGGCCGGATAAATCTGAACATAGAGACGTGGCATCGCTACGTCTCAAACATAGAGATAAGATTAAAGGCAAAGATGTCCGACACGAAAATCGAAATGACCGCCAACCAACCCGAGCAGCGCGAGCTTCGCTACGAACCGCAGCGTATTGAAGAAAAGTGGCATGCCCGCTGGGAGTCTGATCCCGCGCTTTACGCCGCGGAACCGCACACCAGCAAGCGCAAGAAATATTATGTGCTGGAAATGCTGCCGTATCCTTCCGGCGCGTTGCATATGGGCCATGTGCGGAATTACGCCATTGGTGATGCGCTTGCCCGTTTTATGTGGATGAGCGGCTATAACGTTCTTCATCCCATGGGCTGGGACGCATTCGGGCTTCCGGCGGAAAACGCGGCCATCAAGAACAATGTTCCGCCTAAGGAGTGGACGCTCCGCAACATCGCGCACATGAAGTCACAGATGAAGCGTCTCGGCTTTGCTTATGACTGGTCGCGGGAAATAGCCACATGTCTGCCCGAATACTACAAGTGGAACCAGTGGTTCTTCTTAAAGCTTTACGAGAAGGGTTTGGCCTATCGTAAAAAGAGCCGGGTGAACTGGTGTCCGGAATGCGCCACCGTGCTCGCCAATGAACAAGTTGTTGACGGTTGCTGTTGGCGGCATGAAGAAACACATGTTGAGACGCGTGACCTGGAGCAGTGGTTCGTCCGCACCACCAATTATTCTGACGAACTTCTTGCCGGGCTCGACAAGCTTGAAGGCTGGCCGGAAAAAGTACGCACCATGCAGCGCAACTGGATTGGCCGCAGCGAAGGTGCATTGGTCGATTTCAAGATCGATGGCGCCGTCTCCGCCACTGACAAAATCACTGTATTCACCACCCGCATTGACACCATCTACGGCGCAACTTCCATCCAGCTTGCGCCCGAGCATCCCATGGTGGCTGAGTTGGTCGGCAACGATCC
>DASXIL010000126.1:0-6534 GCA_036497985.1 Candidatus Angelobacter sp.
TCAGCGAGACGCGCGATCATGGCAGCCACGCGGTCAACCTTGATGACACGATCAGGGCGATCAGTAAGAGCAACACCGTAATGTATTCGCTGGCATTTTCCCCCACCACATCAACAGCAATGGACACCTTGCGCGGTGAGTGGGATGCGCGCACTGATCCGGCCGGCTGGAATCTCGACATACTTCGCCTCATGAAAATGGCCCGGCAGGCCATGCGGAAGAATGCCGCCAAAAGCGTTGCCTCCATGACTGGAGGCGAATATGAGGTTTTTACCTCACGCAAGAGCTTTGAAAACTTCATGATGGAATTCTCCAACCACCTTCACAGCCGATACCTTCTTCGTTTCGAGCCAAAGAAGCCGCACCCCGGCTTGCATGAAGTGCAGGTGCGACTCAGAGGGCACGGGAACGGTGTGGTACTCGCCAGAAGAAGCTATTGGGTGGAAGAACCCGAGCCCTCGGTGCAATAGCTCTTTCGATGCGTGACAAGAAGCAGTTTAGGGCTTCCATAATAGCGCTTGATTCACCGCGCCCGCAGCATGATTGTGACCGTAGCCATCGACCATCAGCACTCGTCCATCGTCCAGAAGAGTTGCAGTGGAGAACCAGAACCCCTGGAGCGTGTCTTCACTGAGCGGGACAAATACAGACCGGGCCGGATCGTAAATTTCAGGCTGTTCGGCGCCACCTGCCAGCAAAATGCGTCCGTCCTTGAGCGCCACTACCCCTGACAAAAGCTTGTAACGCTGGAATTTCATTCGTGGGCCCAATGTAAACTTGCCAATCTTCGGGTCAAAAATTTCTGTGCTGGAATAGGTGCTTTGCCGGCCATCTTCGTTAGAACCACCTGCGATCAGCACCTTGCCGCCCGGCAGCAGGGCAGCGCCTTGCTTGTAACGCGGAACCTTCATGTTGCCGACTGCCGTAAAGCGCTCTGTTTCAGGGTCGTAAAGGTCTGCCGTGGCTTCAACCCTGTGGTAAGGATATTGACCGCCGCTCAGCCCCCCAGCCAGCAGAACTCTCCCGTCCTTCAGGACTGCGGCAGTGAAATAGCTTCGCGGGCGGTTCATGGCACCAGTACGAACGAAACGCGCTGTCGCCGGGTCATAGATTTCAGCCGATGCTAGTTCGTCATCGTCGCCGGCTGCGTTTCCTCCTGCGATGAGCACCTTTCCCGTTCTCAGCAAAGTGGCAATAGCGTGTCCTCGCGGCACATTCAGATCGCCGGTGGCAAAAAAACTGTTTGCTGCAGGATCGTATATTTCTGCTGTAGACAGGCTGTTGCCCGCAGCATCGTTGCCGCCGGCGATTAAGACTTTTCCGTTGGGCAGCAGAGTCGCTGTGGCGCCGGCTCGCTGGGCATGCATCTTGCCAGCGGACGTAAACCTGCCTGTGGCCGGATCATAGACTTCCGCAGAATCAAGCCACACGCCATTTCTTTCCATGCCGCCGGCAATTAAAACCTTTCCATTTGCAAGCAGAGTGGCTGTATGGGCAAAACGTGCGGTCGCGGTGCTTCCTGTGGGCGTCAACTTGCCTTTGCCAGCGGGGGTGCGCGTGGCCACAGCGAGTAAAACCAGCGCACAAAACAGTGTTAAAACGGACAATCCGACCTTAGCTCGTAAGTTCATGAGTTGCACCCGCAAATCACTAGTATAGGACTTTCCCGGGGTTCCGAAGGTTAGCTGCTGGCAGCTCCCAACCGAACGGTTAACTTTACTTAGTTTCTAAGAAAAGTATTTTTTCTGTTCCAGAGTTTTTTTGTTCCAGGGTGCGTTCCTATGTGTCCTAACCAGTAGCAGGCTCATCCGTCGACTGCTAAAGAGGGGGTCGCGGGTCCCGGAAACTCGCGGTCCTCCTTGTTTTCGCCAATTTTTTTGAAAGATGGGCAGCACTTATTACACAGGGATAGCTGCGTTCGTCTCAAAAGGGAAGATGTGAACTACAATTTTTAATTAACCCTAATTGCGGATTGCAGACTGTGAAAGAAGCAAATAAAGGGTGTCCTTCACAGGGAACTTTGAGGGATGCGCACAAAGTTATTCGTCGGAGATATCCGGCGCGGCAAGGGAGTTGTGAATGATCGAGCGAGGAACGAAACGGTCTATCCGGATGGGAAAGCTTTGGGTTGCCGTGCTGGCCCTGGCTGTAAGCGCTTGCTGGGGATGCGGTGGCGGAAGTGCAAGTGCCGGCGGCCCGCCCCCTACTCCCACGCCAACGCCTGTGCCGACTCCAACGCCCACTCCTGCTCCATTGCCGGCTGGGACGATTGGCATGAAAGTTCTGGACACAAGCGTGCCGCCCGGAGGTATCTTCCAGTTCCAGCTTTCCAACACTGAGCCCAAGCCCGTTGGCCATGGAAGCACGCGTCCGCAGGTCCCAACCGGACCGGTCCGCGGGGTCGCAGTCAATGATCCGTCTGGAAAAGCCGCGGGAATCGCCGTGATTGACACATCGGTTAGTCCATCGAACATCAAGTTACAGCTCACCTCGCCGGATGCTCTTCTGGGGACAGATATCACCTATCCCGTGGTTACTCTGTCCATGCCGTTGAGCAATAGCCTGACGGCTGGGACCACGTTCCCATTGAGCATTGACACGGCCAACACAACATTCTTCGACGCCACAAAAGCCTACACTACTTTGGAATTCGCTCCCGGAACATTGACGATCGCTCCCGCGGGCAGTCCTTATGTAAGCGACGTTCTACCCGCCGGCGGCTTGCTGGCTGATCGCACGTTAATCAAAATTTTCGGCGCTGGATTCAATGCCAATACCAGAGTTTCCATTGAAGGCACTACAATCGTGCCGGCGGACCAGACCGTTGTGAATGCGGGCGAGGTTGACGTAAAAATCTGCAATGGCAATGTCGCCGATGGGGCGACCACTTGTCCCGGCACCGGAGCTGCGTTTCAGCTTGATGGCGAACGCGTTCGCGTGAAGGACACCAACACCAACTTTGTTCTGGAGTATTACACCTACTTGCGCGCCGACGATGTTGCAGGCAGCAGCGCGAATGCGCTGGTGAACCTGGTGCATCCCATGTTCTCGCGCGTGACTTATCTCTCGGCGGATATCCCGCTTGTGAACAGCGGGACACAATTTACCGGACTCTCTCTGCAAAATACCAATAGTCAAGATGCCGGCATCAAGATTGAGCTGCTGGATTCCAGCAATATCTCGCTGGCGAGTACATCTTTCATCCTGCCAGGCCTTAGCGGCGGCACGGCGGGCAAGAAAATTACACGTGACGTGGTGGCAGATTGGTTTCCTTCTCCGCCTGCGGGCGCAGCAAAAGTTAGGGTTACCATTACGTCCGGCCCGGCCGTGCAGGTGCTGGGTATGCTGGATGATACGAGCACAGGGACAGTCACTCCCGTTATTCCCCAGTAAGCCAGTCTCTATAACTCTGCTGAATCGTTACTGAGTGCTGGCTTGCGCGGTCGGAGCTGTTTTCAACTCTTCTAACTGCTGCTGTACCTTGCTCCACTTTTCTCGTTTCTTCTTAATGTAGTTAGGTGCTGATGGGTTCTGGTAAAAAGTCAGGATGTCCTGGCGCACATCAGGCTTTAAATCGGCAAATTTCGTTTTGGCGAGTTTGTCCAGCAGCTTCGCATAGGTTTCATCCGTAAGCCGGTATTCTCCCGGAGCGGTGGGTTTGCCGGTATCGAAATCCATATTGGCAAGCTGCCGATTGCCGGTCTTCAAGTCGCGCAGTTCAGCGCGATACTGTTCCACCGTATCGTTCACGCTCTTCAGATAGAGCGTTTCTGTATTCGGGTTTGGCATCTTGAAAGCAATTGCTTTGAATGGCCCGATTTTTGGAATGATCTTAAAGATCACAGCCATTAGGCGGGCGCCGAAGCCCGGCTTTTGATATTTCTTACCCCATTCTTTTTCATACTCTGAGCGCTTCAGGTTGTAGAGGAATTTCTTCTTGGCGAAACTCGGATTCTCTTTCACCATCTCGTCCTTCTTGGTCAAAAGCGCCACGCGGGTCATTTCCGGGATCGCACGGCTTACCGACCAGCGAAACGAGCCGATGGAAAGATCGAGATTCGCGAAAATATCGCTCAATTTAACGCCGTAAGTCTTGATGAACGCACGCTCCAGCACGGGTTTGGCAACCTCAAATCCGATAAAGTCATGATATGAGTCAGAGGTGTAGCGCTGCTTGGCTACCTGCACTACGTCGAACCCAAATTCAGTGCGGATATGCGCCTTATGGTCCTGGGCATAGGTTACGATCGGGCCATATTTGGCTCCGAGTTTGGGGAATTCCCGCGCCACCGCGGCATTCACCACGGGATGGCCAACAATATCAGCTACATAGTGGGCCAGCGACCCCAGTGCAAAGGCGTATTCATCGATGTCTGTGGATTCGGCAAGCAATGCATCCACAAAGTCTCCGCTACGGACGTAATGGACCATGTCGCTAAACATTGTGTTGCCGAATGGATAATAGCCCATGTCTTGAATCAGGCAGCCGCCGTAGGCAAAGGCGTGCGCCTTGCGGAGATCTTCTTCCGTTGCGTTGGGATATTTCTGCTTCAGCAGCGGCTTAATCTGGTCAGCCCACAGCAGGTCAACAATCTCTTCATGCGTGAGAATGGAATATCCGCTACAGACCTGTGAGAAACCGAAGAAAATCAGCAATGCTGCGAGCACTGCTCGAATTGAATTTCGCATGATTCCTTCTTCTTAGCGCACGATCAGATAAAAAGAGCCGGCCACGTATTCATTAGATGCTGCTCTCGCAATCCAGAACTGCTCCCCTGGGACGAAAGAATTAACCAAAAACTGCAGGAATGGCGATTTGCAGAAAAAAGCACGCAGCCACTCATGGATGGTTGCGTGCTTTTTTAATTATTATCGGTCGGTTTTCAAACGACTATTTCTTATCGTTATCCGCGGCTTCCTTTGCGGAGGCTACGTTGGTTGCTTTTGTTACGGACTGTACAAAAGGCTTGGCCATTTCTGGCGTGGGTACTTTGCCTAAAAGCACGTTCTTGAAAGCCACGTCTTTGCCATAAACGGCGGTTGTGGAATCGGCATCCTGCTGAATAACGGCGCCTTCCAGCGTCAAGCCGGCAAATGCGCCTTTGGAGCGCGAATAAGTCAGCATCTGGGTATCAAGCTTCCAGTCCGTGCCAGCGGACGCGTGGCGTCCCACGGGGCCGGCCGCTGCCGATCCTTCACCGCTTACCTGGAATTTGCTGGAAAGGAGCTGTTGCATTCCCTTGTCATTCATGATCAGCATGATCAGGTCAACGCCTTCAACACCAATTTGCAGGCCCCAGCTTCCGCCGCCCACTGAGATAAATGCGGGCGCGCTCCAGCCGTCCGCAGTGCGGCATGTGGCAACGCCGCGGCCATGCTTTCCGCCGAAAACGAATCCACCCTTTACCAGATGAGGCACAATGGCGACGCACTTGGCTTTGGCCAGGACTTCTTCAGGAATACCCTTATCCGGGGCATTGGCGATCTGAGTCAAAACTTCAGATGACTTCTGTAAACGATCGGCTGAATCTTCTTTCGCGGTTCCGGCCCAGCTGAATGTTGCCAGGCTCACCACAGATAAAAACGCTACAAACTTCTTCATAGACCTCCTTGGTCTTTCCTGCTTAAAAATTAGAAAACTGCTCATGGATGGACGGGCGCAATCGATTCGCTCTTGGGGATTTTCCATTGATTGTTGCTGTCCGGCTCGTCCTGATTCTTTCGTCAATTTGACGACGTACGTCGGAACGCCAGGTTCATGGCTGCCAAAATTGTTCCCAACACCAGTAACAGAGGCATCACGCCGGGACCGAAACTTGCGGCCAGTCCCACCATCCACAACAGAATGGCCAGCGTGAAAATTGTCCAAAACACGGCACTCCTCCTGAGTGGGCGGTCGCCTTAAAAAATCCTTCAGTTCGGTTTACGGTTATGTGGCCCGACGGACCTTATCGGTCATGGGCTTCGATTCGGCTCGATCCCTCATATCTCGCCTAATCTTCTGATTCCAAACAAAGCGTTACAGGTTGTTTGTACCTTAGTCCCAAAGGGCCATTTTGTGGCGTGGCCCTGCTTGGATTGTTAAAGTCTCTAATCTGAAAACGGCGTTCCATGCGTCCGCAGGATTTCCGACCATAAGAGATGGTCTTGGTAAACCCCTGTCAGATAAGGTCTTATGCCCAGACCAAAATTGCCGCCAGAGGTGAATGTGATGGCCGTCACATTCGGCGAATCCTGCGCCAACCTAGCATGGCTGAAAGAGAAGACAGAAGGGTTAAAGGCTTAATCATGAAAAATAATTTTGATGTAAACAAGACCCCCGTCATTGCAATCTGGGAAACCACGCAGGCTTGCGATGTACCATGCCTGGATTACGGCGACTGGGTCCGGCAAAAAGCAGATCCCCTGGAACTCAGCACGCTTGAGGCCCGGCAACTGATCGACGAAGTGGCCGAGCTGTGCCCGCCTATTTTCGTTCTCACGGGCGCAGACCCCCTGAAGCGCGAAGATATCTACGAATTGGTGCGCTATGCA
>DASXIL010000127.1:0-2619 GCA_036497985.1 Candidatus Angelobacter sp.
CAATTCCGGTAATCGAATCCCGGCCATGAGAGCAGGTTATGCCGCATCTGCGCCACGTAAACTTCATTGACATTGGGCACTTCAATACGGAAAGGGACTCTCTTGTCTTCCCATTGGAGAAAGGCCACAGTCGAATCCGGCTTGCGCTCATCAAACCCATACGTGAGAAATTCTGTATGCGGCGCAGCCAATGGGGTCGCCGGCACTCTCAGCACATCCTCCTTGGGATCATATTGAAAACTTCCCCAGCCCGCGACGTTTGTGGAGAAGATCCACTGCCATGGCCCTTCCTTTTCCACGTCCAGAAACAGGCCATAGGTTCCGGCTTTAACCGTTTTGCCTTCCACCTTCACATCGTGCGAAAACGAGATAGTGGTGGTTTCGTTGGCGCCGGCCCTCCACGGCGCAGCCTTGGTTGGCCCAAAACCTTCGTCAATAAAACCATAGTGCACCACTTCGCCCCAAATGTGCCCGCTCCGGTCTGCTCCTCCTCCGCCGTGCAGATTGGGGCTGTGATAAGAGATGGTCACCTTCACGAGCCCAATCCATTGAGAAACTTCCGCCTTTTCATTGTTTCCGTTGGGCGGAATGGGAATCTCGGCAAAGTCCTGCGCCGCAGAAATCTTAGCGAGTGCAAGCACCACGATCAATGTCAACAACAGCGCATAGTTTTTTTTCAATTGAGCCACCTCGCAAAGAAATTTTTGGCCGAAGAGTAGAAGCATGAACCGTGCCACCGTTGGCCGAACGGCCCCATTCATAAAGCAATGCACAGGTGTGCTTCAGCCACTTGGACGGAGGGCAAACTCAAATGTTAGCCTCTCACTTCTGTTTGAGCCCGAACGAGAATTGCAGCTATGTTGGGAGGACGCCAACCGGCGACCATTTGTCGCGCATTCAGGTTATCCGGTCACACTGCCTACCAACCATCGAACGTACCGGCAAATGCTACAATCCAAACCGTGTTTAGAATCGCACTAACAGCCCTGTTTATGCTGGCGGCGTCTGCTGCGCAGGACCAGCAATCGCCCGCTCCAACGCCCAGCGCCCAGCCGACCGCGCCTTCGCCTGAGGGCAAGCCGCAAGTCAAGGTCAATTACCTGAACGTTTGCACTCCGGGTACCGATGAACAAGCCATCATCAAGGGCGCGCTGGCAGCGGTGCAGCCCAAGCCGGCGTTTAGCGCGGACTTTGAGCTTTCCAAGGGACGCACTTCACTGAAAGACGCTCCTGACGCAAAGTATGTCCGCCTGCGCCGGGATTTTGCGGCAGAGTCGCCGCTGCTGACTGCGCAGTACTCCATGAGCACTGACACAACCAATACGGTTGAGATCCTGGTGCTGCGGCCGCGCGATCCTAAAGATTTTCTTCAGGTGGCAATGGAAGACCGTGTCTCTGCAAACGCGGCCAAGCCGCTTTCACTGTTGCAGGTGGATACGCCAACCTCGCGCGTGAGGGTTGAGCGGTTTAACAAGAGTTCTGCGGTGCTTTCACGCTGCGAGGAAGTGGACCAGAGTTCCTACGAACCAATATTTCACCAGGCGTCGGAAATCATGGCACAATATCGCGCGGCCCTGGGGCTGCGGACGGCCTTCCGCTCGGATATTGCCTGGCTCAATGCCGATGCCAAGACGCCTGCACCGGCCCCCAAACGGAAGCCGGCGGCGGTAAAGCACTGAAACTAAATCGAAGATCATGAATCTAATGGATGCCATGGAAAATTCCGTTCGCGATACAGTAGTGCTCGGCACGGGTTGCGCCGGCCTTACGGCCGCCATCTATGCGGCCCGCGCCAACCTGAAACCGCTGGTGATTGAAGGCCACGAACCCGGCGGCCAGCTCTCGCTTACCACGCTGGTGGAAAACTTTCCCGGCTTCCCTGAAGGCATACAGGGTCCGGAGTTGATTGAGAACATGCGCAAGCAGGCGGAGCGATTTGGCGCCGAATACATGCGTGGACATCTGGTAAAAGCGGACTTGAACCAGCGGCCTTTCAAGCTTGATTTTGGCGGCGACAAAACCGTGCTGACCCGCACGCTGATTATTGCCAGCGGGGCCTCTGCGCGATGGCTGGGGCTGCCGAATGAGCATAAGCTGATTGGCCATGGCGTTTCTTCATGCGCCACCTGTGACGGCTTTTTCTTTAAGGGCAAGCCAATTGCGGTGATCGGCGGCGGCGATTCCGCCATGGAAGAAGCTTTGTTCCTGAGCCGCTTTGCCACCAAGGTCACAATCATCCATCGGCGTGAGCACTTCCGCGCATCCAAGATCATGCTGGACCGCGCCCGCAAGCACGAGAAAATTGAGTTCCTGACAGACACGATGGTGGAAGACGTACTTGACCCGAGCCAGAAAGAAGTCGTCGCGCTCAAGCTGAAGAACCTGAAGACCGGCAAAGTCTGTGACTTCCCCACCAGCGCCATGTTCCTGGGCATTGGCCACGTGCCGAATGCCAAAATGTTCACCGGCCAGCTCGACATGGACGACGACGGCTACCTGAAGACCCGCGACTTTGTGATGACGCGCGTTCCGGGCGTCTTTGCCTGCGGTGACGTGCAGGACCGCCGATATCGGCAGGCAATTACCGCTGCAGGATCAGGCTGCGCCGCGGCCATGGAG
>DASXIL010000128.1:0-4635 GCA_036497985.1 Candidatus Angelobacter sp.
TATGCCAGTACCTGATAAGAAAGATGGCTTTCCATCATGTCCGCAGACCACATTTCCCAGTCCTGCAACAGTTCGGTGAGCGCTTCCATGCCGTGGACACCGCTTTGCCGCCGCAGCAGTTCATAGGCGGTAGGCGGCGAACCAGCACGTGCATCGAGCAAAGAGATGGTGACTTCGCGCCGGGAAAACGCCTGATACAGCACCGGCAAATAACCGATGACAAGAGCGAGGTATCCAAAGCCGATGCCCGCTTCAAGCACGGTAATAAAACGTCCTAAGCCAGAGGCGGGCAGTACATCGCCCAGGCCCAGGGTGAACAAGGTTGTGCCGCTCAGGTACATGGCATTGCCAAGGTCGCTGGCAAAAAGCGCGCCGGAAAGCTTATCGTGAAGGCCGTAATGCAGCAGCCCAAATCCCGCCACCAGCGTAAGCGCCCACAGAGCGAGCAGCAGAAGCAGGGAAAGAGGCCCATAATAGCTGAGCAGGGAATCATGCTTCTTTTTGTTGCTGCGCAGGGCGGCAAGCCACGTCCAGGGCCGCCACGTACTGCGATAGAAAAACCGCGTAAGCCGGAACTGGCGCGTGACCCGGCGAGGCAGCACGATGGTCTCAAAGGTCTCCCACAGGACCATGAGGATGAGCACGAGACCGAGAATGACGGCAAAAATTTTCACCAACAGGAATCTCCGCAGGCATTAGAGTATCTAAAATGCAGAAAGAACTCAGCTTTTTGTAACCAAGGCTGACTCAAAGGACTCCTCATACAAGTGAAATCGTTCATGCAATTGGTGGTTGGCCATCCTTACCTCGTGCTGCTGGCGTCCGGATTGCTGGAGCGTGTGGGCGCACCGCTGCTGTTTTCTCCCGTGCTGGTGGCAGCAGGAGCGCTGGCGGCCGGAGGCCATCTGCGCTTTGATGTTGCCGTCTGGATCGCACTTGCCACCTGCGTGCTGGGCGATACATTATGGTACGAGATTGGCCGCAAAAAAGGCGATCGCGTTCTTTCCATGCTTTGCCGCATCTCCCTGGAGCCGGATAGCTGCGTGCGCCGCTCAAAAGTGTTTTTTGAAAAAGGCGCCAACCGGACGCTGATATTTTCCAAGTGGCTGCCGGGTGTTTCCCACGTGGTACCCGCAGTGGCCGGACTCTCTGGAATTGAGCGCCAGCATTTTTTTGTTACCAATACAGCCGGCTCAGCATTGTGGATCATTGTGCTCATGCTTTGCGGATATCTTCCGGTGGAGCGCTTGCATGTGGCTTCAGCGGTTGGGCCAACTCTGTTTGAGGCCAGCTTGGTTGTGCTGGCATTGAACGTCGGCATTAAGTACATGCAACGGCGGCAGTTTTTGAAAGACCTATATAAATCGCGCATCACTCCGGCAGAAGTGCGCCAAATGCTTGAGTCCGGTGAGAAGATGGTAATCCTCGATCTGCGCCATCCTTTAGATTCACTCACCGATCCTCGAACGCTGCCAGGAGCTATCCGCGTGCTGCCGAACGAGGTCACGCTTCGCGCGGGCACGCTGCCTAAAAACGAGGAGATCATTCTCTACTGTACTTGACCCAATGAAGCCACCAGTGCCCGTGTGGCACAACAACTTCAGAAACTTGGCATTACGCGCGTGCGGCCTTTACAGGGCGGCTTTGGCGGATGGAAAGATCTTGGCTATCCGCTCGCCGATCCAACGGACGTCGCGTGGGTTAGCGCCAAGCAAACAATCGGGTGATCATAACCTCTGCTTTTCAGGCTCGGTTGCCAAACTGATGCATCCTAGACCACGAAAGTCCCTACTCAACGGTAATGGAAAGCTCTTTATTTCCCCGGAAATGATACTTGTGCTGAGGTTGTTTGCGCTTCTCTTGCTGCAAGAACTTGTCCAGCTTCGGTGTGTAGTCTTTGCCACTTTCTTGCAGCTGACGGTTCGTCATGTAGACATCGAACGGCTTGTCCTTTCGCGCTTGGGAAAGCCATTCCAAGACCTCGATATTCGGAATTCCGTGCGCGCCATTGCCAGAGATAACATAGGACTTGGCCTGCACCTTTTCGAAGAATGATGGCTCGATGCTGTGCTTGCTGCCGTGATGCTGCACTTTTAGCACGTCCACGCTGATGCCGCCTTTTTTATCCAGCAGCTTGGCTGCTTCCAGGCCTTTCAAAATTAGGTCGCCGCCCGCATCCCCAGTCAGTAGCATCCTGGTGGATTTGCCCTTTTGATTCTTCTCTTCAGCAAGAAAGACGATACTGGAGAGGTTCGGAATGGTGCGGTTCAGATAATCCGCCGCAACGGATTGTTCTGCCACTTTTTTCTTTTGTGCCTTGTTCCACTCATTCTTCAAATTATCCAGTTCAGCCTGATGTGGACCAAGAATGGTAAAGGTGAGAGAAGGGGCGATTTTGATTTCTTTTCGGCCCGTTTTCGGGGCAACGACCAAGCCACCGGATGTTTCGGCGTTGATTTTTGTCAGTCTGGTGGCCAAGCCTTGCAAATCTTTCCCTTGCTTCACGCTTGCCATTACCGCAATCGCCTTAGGGTCCTGTAAGCCCAGACGAACTAACTGCTCCAAATCAAGCTTGTCTCCGGATGATGCCGCTGCGATCGTTGCTGACTCAACAGCTGCCTTATGGCTTCCGACAGTCTTATCAAACGCATTGTGCCAGAGGGATTTGACCTTCCATGGAGATTCCTCCCCATTATCTCTTAGGTCGCTCATCTTCTTGAACATGTCGAGGATTCCGGTGATATGGTCGGCATCAATATGGCTGATTATCACCATCCGCAGCTCCAAAGAGCTCTTGGCGCCCTTTAGTTGATTGAGTCGTTTTTCCAGAATGTCCCGGTACACGCCTTTGGAACCACCATCAATGAGAATGAGTCCCGGCTTGGCGGCGCTCCCATACTGGAGCAGCAGACAGTCTCCATCATTCGCCTGTAAGGCTTCGAGTTTCAAAAGAAAGACTCCTTTCTAGACCGATTGCAGAGCCCGTAGCACATCTACCATTCCGGCCCCCTGGAAACGAGTTTCACGGCCAAGGTCAGTAGCGCTCTTACACAAGATTTCTTTTACTTTCCGGGGTTGTCCCATCAGTTCACGATGCCGTGCAATCAACATGGCTGCGGCGCCACTCACGTGCGGGGCGGCCATGCTTGTGCCATCCATAGTTTCAAAGTCACCATTTAGCGCGCAGGAATCAATTCTTTCTCCAGGCGCCACTAAGTCCGGCTTTGTCCGACCGTCGCCCGTAGGTCCACGGCTAGAGAAATAGGAAACCCAATAGTTATGTGGCATGGAACGATGCGTTGAACCTACAGTAATTATGTTTTCTGCATTGCCTGGGTCAGTAATGCTGATAAAGCGGTAGTCACCCATGGCGCCATCCTCTACGGCCGCTAGCTTATTGAAGCCACGGTTTCCCGCTGCAGAAACAACTACTACCCCATTGGCCACAACACGCTCACATTCTTCGCAAACGGGTGTGCGGCCGCAAGCGTAGTTGGCCACATCGTGCGCTACCGCCATACTGAGATTCACGCCATGGACGGACATTAGGTCTTTATGTGCGTTCAAATGACGTACAAATTGCAATGCCGCTATTACCGTGAATTCATCAGCGCCCGGGCCAAGCACTCTCAAATCATAGATTTCAAGATGAGGACAGATGCCAAAAAATTCTTTTCTCACGGAAGTGTCGGTTTTAGCGTCCGGCCAGTTGGCGGCTATGATTCCTGCTACGTGAGTTCCATGGCTATCTTGTAACTGGTTGCGATACTTCGCATATTCCTGCTGGATATGCGGTATGCGCAAGAACGGCTCAAGTAGGTCCCAGTCGATGGCCCGGTTTTCGCGATTGTGCCTCAATTCCTCCTTGAGTTTCGCGAGCTTTTTCTTGCCGAGCTGTTCAGCATAGGACCCGGATGAATTGATCTGCTCTTTGCCTGGATCGAGAAGGTCTTTCAGGCGAAGAAAGTCATACGTGCGAACGATGCGGGTGGGAAATACTTTTTTGCCATTCTCGTCCAGCTTTTGCGCCGTAACGGGCTTTTTATTCTCCCACCGAGCAAACGCTGGATGGGTCGCATCAATTCCCGTGTCCAGCACCGCCCAATAGATTCCTGAAGTATCTACGTCGAACAACCGGCTGGCAGCATCAGCCTTCACTGCGTTTCGTGAGCGCCAGACGCTCGTTTTAGCTTCTCGATTGCGGCTGATGCTGTACAACAGACCCCTGTTTTCGCCAGGATGGGTAAGGTTTGCCAACAAGGTGGCAAACATATCTATCTGTTCCTGTGTAGGTTCCTCAAGGAAATTTCTAGTCTGCGCGGATGCCTTGTCGTGTTCAGGCAGTGCGGCGGTTTCCTTTCGGTTCTTCTTGTAGCGGTCGCACTCGATTGCTCCAATGATAGCGATCATTTTGCTGAGCAGGCGCGGATCAACGGTCTTGTGCTTTGCCTTGGGGCGCCTTAATTTGGTAATAACCTCGATGATATTCAGCCCATTGCCCGCCACGGTTGCGATGCTCGTGCTCCACCAGTCGGTCAGTGGCATGGCAACCCGGATTAGTTCCTCAAAAGTAAACGCGGCAAACACAACCGCTTCATTGAAGAGGATGCGCGGTCTTGTTCCTGGTTTCCTTAC
>DASXIL010000129.1:0-10585 GCA_036497985.1 Candidatus Angelobacter sp.
GATCGATTGCCATTGTGCCCCCTCATTACCCGCTCTCAACGTATCGGCAGAAGAAGTATAGCGGCTCTTAGTCGGGAACCCGCCTTTTCTTGAGGCGGGTCCTGTTGGGTGAAGAGTTTTACTCCTTGGGTGGCTGCGAGAATCGCTCCCGGTCGCGCTCTTCAATGCGGCGCATTGCCCCGAGCAGATGGTAATTAGCGCCTGCCCGAAGCTGCTCAGACTGGCGGTTAAGGGTCTGCATCATCAGCGGATCGAAAATGCCGACCTGTTCCAATGCTGCTATATTGCGATGGACGCGAGCGAAAGCCGCGTTGAGACGGTTGAGAAGATCGTAGATGAAGGGTTTTTGTACGCTGCTAGAGTCTTTTGATGCGCTGCTAGAATCAGTGTCAGCCATAGGTCGCCTTTCGTAAGAAGGTGATTTGTGGTCAGGGACCCGTCCGTGCGCAAACACGGGCGCGTCCCGTCTTTTTTTGTGTAACTGATTTTGGTGAGTGATGCAATGGAAAAGAAGCGAAGAATGAAGAAACGAATTTTGTGAAGTGGGTGGTTAAGATTGTAAGGCGGGAAGTTTAAGTGTTTCGAACGCTTCACGCTCCGCCTGGTGTTGGCGAAGGGATAAAAACCACGCTTACCACTCAGGAATCTCTTGCTTTTTGGAACCATCAATGCTAACATAAGTTGTTTATTTACAGTGTTTTACAGTTATAAATCGAAGTTACCGCACGGATCGGAAATCGGGTGATCTGGTGATCGCGGGTGATCGTTGGGGGAACTTGTGCAAATTACGGTCGAAGCAAGACTGAGGGCAGAACCGCTACGGGGGCCAGCCTCATCCAATATGTTAGGCTTAAATTTGAGTAACTTTGTCCTCACAACCGAGTAACGTCTAAGGGAAAACCACACTTGATAGGAAAAGCACTCGCCAAGGTTTTTGGCACCAGTAATGAACGTGAGATCAAGCGGATGCGTCCGCAGGTGGAGCAGATCAACGCGCTTGAGTCCCAGCTGCAGCAGCTCACGGACGAGCAGCTGCGCGCCAAGACGGCGGAGTTCCGCGCGCGCATTCAAGAGCGTACGCAGGAAGCGGACACGGAAATCGGCCGCCTGAGCGCGGAGATGAAGACGGCTCCCGACCAGGACATTCGCGACAAAATTAACGAATGGACCAAGCGGCGGATTGAAGCGCGCAACCTGGCGCTGGACGAGATATTGCCTGAAGCATTTGCCGTGGCCCGCGAAGGCGGCAGGCGCGTGCTGAATATGCGCCACTTTGACGTTCAGTTGATTGGCGGCATTGTGCTGCACCAAGGCAAGATCGCTGAAATGAAAACCGGTGAAGGCAAAACGCTGGTAGCGACGCTGCCGGTTTACCTGAATGCCTTGAGCGGAGACGGCGTCCACGTGGTAACGGTAAACGACTACCTGGCCAAGCGCGATTCAGAGTGGATGGGCAAGCTTTATCGCTTCCTGGGCCTGAGCGTGGGCGTGATTGTGCACGATCTGGACGACGACGAGCGCCGCGAAGCTTATGCGGCCGACGTGACCTACGGCACGAACAACGAATTTGGCTTCGATTATCTGCGCGACAACATGAAATTCGATCTGGCCGAATGCGTGCAACGCGGGCACAACTTTGGCATCGTGGACGAAGTTGACTCCATCCTGATTGACGAAGCCAGAACTCCGCTGATCATCAGCGGGCAGAGCGACGAATCCACCGACAAGTATGAGAAGGCCAACCGCGTGGTGCCCAACCTGGTGAAAGGTGAGGAGATTGAGAAACCGCCGGGAGAGCCCAAGGAATACACCGGTGATTTCGTCGTCGATGAAAAGCACAAGAACACGATGATCACCGATCAGGGCTGGGACAAGGTGGAGCGCCTGCTGGGGATCGATAACATCTCCGATCCGGAAAACTGGGCGATGAAGCACCACGTTGAAACAGCGGTGAAGGCCCATGCCATGTACCGCAAGGACGTTGAGTACGTGGTGAAAGACGGCGAAGTGCTGATTGTGGACGAGTTCACCGGGCGTTTGATGCCGGGACGCCGCTGGTCTGACGGCCTGCACCAGGCGATTGAAGCCAAAGAAGGCGTGAAGGTGGAGCGCGAAACGCAGACGCTGGCGACGATCACCTTTCAGAATTATTTCCGCATGTATAAAAAACTGGCCGGCATGACTGGAACAGCCGAGACCGAAGCCGCGGAGTTCGACAAGATTTACAAGCTGCTGGTAGTGGTGATACCCACGAACCGTGAGCTGCTGCGCAAAGAGAACCCGGACATTGTCTATCGCACGGAGAAAGAAAAATATTACGCGGTGGCGGACGAGATCCAGAAGATTGCGGTTGAAGGCAGGCCGGTGCTGGTGGGCACCACATCGATTGAAAAATCAGAGCGCATCTCTGATCTGCTGAAGAAGAAAAACGTGAAACATGTGGTGTTGAATGCCAAGTTTCACGAGAAAGAAGCCGAAATTGTAGCGCAGGCGGGCCGCATGGACCAGGTGACGATCGCCACGAACATGGCGGGCCGCGGCACCGATATTCTGCTGGGCGGCAATGCCGAATTTATGGCACGCCAGGAGATGGTGAAAAAAGGCATTGCGCAGCAATTGCGCACCGCCGGCGGCGAAGTAGTCCTGGAGCAGGACACATCAGAGAACATCGTCTTCTATTACAACGGACAGGAATACAAGTGCCCCGCCGATAAATGGAACGACACTTTTAACAAGTACAAGAAGGAAACCGACGCGGAGCACGAAAAAGTTGTAAGCGTAGGCGGACTCCACATCCTGGGTACGGAACGCCACGAGGCGCGACGCATTGATAACCAGCTTCGCGGACGCGCCGGTCGCCAGGGCGATCCAGGTTCTTCTCGCTTCTATCTGTCGCTGGAAGACGATCTGATGCGCATCTTTGCCAAGGCATGGGTTTCAAACCTGTTGCAGCGGCTGGGCATGGAAGAAGGCGTGCCGATTGAGTCGAAACTGATTTCACGCCGGATTGAGGCCGCGCAGAAAGCGGTGGAAGCGCAGAATTTTGAATCGCGCAAACACGTTCTGGAATATGACGACGTGATGAACAAACAGCGCGTGGCGGTTTATGGCCTGCGCAAGGAACTGCTCTCCGGCATCGACCAGAAAGACCTGATCCTGGAAGATTACGTTGCTACCATGGTAGGCGAAGCGCTAGACCGTTTTGCGCCGCGCAATGTTCACGCCGACCAGTGGGACATCGAGGGATTGAATAAATATCTGGTAGAGCAGTTTGGGCTTGAGATGGAGAAACAAGGGATCGACGCAGGACAGCTCAATCGGCAGGAACTGGGCGACCAGATTTTTGAGAAGCTGAAAGAGCTGTATGACGCCAAGGAAAATCAAATTGGCGCCGACGCCATGCGGTACCACGAACGCATGATCATGCTGAGCGTGCTGGACACACTGTGGAAAGACCATCTGCTGAATATGGACCACCTGAAAGAAGGCATTGGGCTGCGAGGGTACGGGCAGCACGATCCGCTGGTGGAGTACAAGCGCGAATCGTTTGACATGTTTGAAGAAATGATGGAGAAGTCGCAACAAGACGCAGTGCGCTATCTCTTCCACATGCAAATTATGGAAGCGCCCACGGCGCAGCCTGCGGTGGCGGTGGATGAGTCGAACGGTGATCAGCCGCAGCAGCAGTTGCCGCCTCAGAGGAAACGCGCGTCAACATCAATGGACGATCTGGAAGCGCAGTTCCAGCGCCGCAAGAAGAGAGAGCTGGAACAGGCACGCATGGCGGGATCGAATGGGAACACCGCGCCGCAGCAGGTCGTGCGCGGCCAGGCCAAGGTTGGAAGAAATGATCCTTGTCCTTGCGGCTCAGGCAAGAAATACAAGACGTGCCACGGAGCAGGAACAGCGGCGTAAAAGCGCTATTGCAAAGCGAGAAGAATTTCGGCCAACGGGTGATGGCACCTCGTTGGCCGATTTGGTTTAAGCAAAAAAGAAGACGCAGTGGTTAGCTGCGTCTCTTCAAGTTTAGCGATTTGCGCTAGCGGTTGCCGCGATCTCCACCACCGCCGGCGCGAGGACCACGATCGCCACCGCCGCCGCCACGCGGTCCGCGTCCGCCGCCGGAACCTCCACGACGATGCCTGCCGCCGCCACGGCCTCCGCGATCTCCGCCTCCGCCATGTGGACGGTCGCCACGAGGACGTTCTGGCCTACCTGCGGCTACGGTTTCACGGTTTGCGTCTTCGCGATTGAAATTCGGCTCGCCGCCTTCATCATCGCCAAAATCACCACCACCTTCGAACGTGATAGTCTCTTCACCTTCTCCGCGTGGCTGAGCAGGAGGACGCTCGCCGCCTTCTCCGCCTGAGCCTTCACCTGACGGCCCACCTTCACCCTCACCGCCCTGCGGGGCCATCTTCGCACGCTGCTCGCGCAGAATCGCCTTACGGGATAGCTTAATTCTGTTGCCTTCAATCCCCAGGACCTTGACCAGAACCTGGTCGCCTTCCTTGAGTTCGTCTTTCACTTCTTTCACGCGATGTTCGGCAATTTCACTGATGTGGAGCAGACCATCGGTTCCAGGAATAATTTCGACGAACGCACCGAACTCAGCCAGCCGCACCACTTTACCCAGATACGTCTTGCCGACTTCCGGCACGGCAGTGAGGTCGTTGATGCGTTGAATGGCGCGCTGCGCTGAAGGTCCGTCGTTCGATGCGACGTTTACTCTGCCGCTATCGTCAACGTCAATCTTCACGCCTGTTTCTTCAATAATGCTGCGAATCATCTTTCCGCCAGGCCCAATCAGGTCGCGGATCTTGTCCACAGGAATCTGCAGCGTGTAAATACGCGGCGCAAAGCTTGAAATATTTTCGCGTCCGGTTGTAATCGTGCCTTCCATCTTGTCCAAAATGTACAAGCGCCCGCGTTTCGCCTGCTCCAGCGCTTCATGCATAATTTTGGAATTGATGCCCATTACTTTTATATCCATTTGCAGGGCCGTGATGCCTTTGCGTGTGCCTGCGACTTTAAAATCCATATCGCCGTAATGGTCTTCTGCGCCGGCAATGTCCGTAAGGATGGCGTAGGAATCTTCTTCCTTCACCAATCCCATGGCAACGCCCGCCACAGCCGACGACAACGGAACTCCAGCATCCATCAGTGAGAGTGACGCGCCGCAGACCGTGGCCATTGACGACGATCCGTTTGATTCCAGGATGTCCGAAACCACGCGCATAGTGTAAGGCCAGTTTTCTACGTCAGGCAGAACGGCCAGAATGGCGCGCTCTGCCAGCGCTCCGTGACCAATTTCACGACGGCCAACGCCTGTCATGCGGCCAACTTCGCCGACGGAGAATGGAGGGAAGTTGTAATGCAGCATAAAGCGCTTCTTGGTTTCGCCTTCAAACCGCTCGATGCGCTGAGCATCGTCCGGCGTGCCCAGCGTGGTGGTAACCAGCGCCTGGGTTTCACCGCGAGTAAATACGGCTGAACCGTGCGTACGAGGCAGCACGCCTACTTCAATCCATATGTCGCGGATCTGATCAAACTCGCGCGAATCAGGCCGTTTGCGGTCTTTGGTTACCTGCTCGCGGAAGATGCGTTCGCGCAGCGCTTCGTAATATTTTGAAAGTTTTGTGGCAGCGTCTTTATCGTCTTCCGGCAGCTCGGCTTTCAGTGCTTTCTTGATCTCGCGGATTTTTTCATAGCTCTCATGCTTCGGATGCTTCTTCGTATCCAGAGCGTCGGTCAGCTCTTTGCCGACCTTCTTCATCAGCTGGTCGTAATATTTCTGATCGAACTCCGGAGCGGTAACTTCAAGTTTCTTATGTCCGGCTTTGGCAGCCAGATCGGTCAGCGCAGCGCAGATTTTCTTGATCTGCTCATGCGCAAACTCAATGGCGTTCAGCACCTGCTCTTCAGAAACTTCTTTCGCGCCCGATTCCACCATCACAATGCCTTCAGCCGTTCCCACCACCATAATGTTGAGCAAGCTGTCGCGCATTTCTTCATAAGTTGGATTCACGACCATCTGGTCATTGACCAAGCCAACGCGTACCGCGCCCACAGGGCCGTGGAACGGGATTTCAGAAAGCGTCAGCGCCGCGGAAGCAGCGTTGATGGCCAGCACATCAGGATCGTTTTCCGTATCGGCAGAAAGCACCAGTGCGATCACCTGGGTCTCATTGCGGAATCCTTCAGGAAACAGCGGGCGGATGGGGCGATCAATTTGGCGGGCGGTCAGGGTCTCGCGTTCCTGCGGACGGCCTTCGCGCTTGATAAAGCCCCCGGGGATGCGTCCTCCGGCATAAGTGTATTCGCGATAATCAACGGTAAGGGGGAAGAAATCTATGCCTTCGCGGGGGTCGGGCGAGGCGCATGCCGTGCCTAGTACTACGTTGTCTCCCTGGCGCACAATGGCCGAGCCTTGCGCCTGTTTTGCTAGATGCCCGGTTTCAATCTGGAGGGTTTTGCCGCCTGCAAGTTCAACAGTGGCTGTCTGCTTCATCAGTTCCTCTTTTCCAGGAGGACCAGCAGTCTGAATTCAAAAAGAGAGCAACCTGAGCCTGCGGTGGATACACGTGTCCCGCCGGCGCTAGACGTCCGTTTTTCCGTTCGATCTCGATCGATTATTTACGGATTCCAAGTTTCTGAATGACGTCTTTATAACGCTCAGTATCGTACGTTTTCAGATAGTCCAGCAGGCGGCGGCGCTTGCTGACCATCATAAGAAGACCCCGCCGGGAGGCATGGTCCTTTCCATGGTTCTTGAAGTGCTCCGTCAGCTCGCCGATACGCTCACTGAGAATGGCAATCTGGACTTCCGGGCTGCCCGTATCAGATTGATGCGTACGGAAGCGGTTGATGACGTCGGCCTTGCGCTCTCTCGCTAACACTGAATTCTGGTCGACTCCTATATCTAAATCTCGTCCTGTAAGTGACTTAAACAGAGTAACACGCGGCCATGAAAAGTGTAAAGCCACCCCCTGAATCTTGGAGCGCAGGCGCCCTCGCCTGCGATGTACTGATGAAAAGTGTAAAGCCGCCTCCCCAAAGGGGACTCTATTTCACAGCAGGCATGGTTTCGGGTTTTCAATTTCGGCGATTTTGGCAATTTTGGCACTCCTGGCAGTTTCCTGATCAGCGTCCATCCGCGTTAATCTGCGGCAAAACCATCTCTTTCCACTCCCGATTGCTACCGCCTCAGTCTATGTGGTACAACCGCCCTCGACCCGATCTCCCTCACTCCTCCGCTTCCTCTGTTCCTCCGCGTTTCAAGGGTTTTGATTTTTCAATTTCGGCGATCTTTGCCAATTTTGGCACTCCTGGCAATCCTCTTCAAGACAACCTCCTCTCGTCTCCTTGCTTCGCATGTACTAAGCCACCTGTCGTACTGGAGGGAACCTATGATGAAGATTTTCAAAATCGCTGTGTTTATGCTGCTCTGTGTCTGCTTTGTCGCGGGGCAGACTCCCGGAACAACTCAGACTGCTACTGCCAGCCAGCAAGCCAGCACTCAGGTTGAAAAGCCTATGCTGGAATTTGCCAATGCCAACTCCGCCAAGATCGCCTGGACCTCAAAACAGAGCCAGGACTTGGTTCTGCAGTACAGCACCGATCCCAACAACTATACCCTGGCGGCGGATGCCATCGAAAACAATGGTGGCGACAATCACCGCGCCACGATCAGCAATCTGCAGCCCAATACCACCTACTATGTCCGGATGGTTGATAAGAGCGGCCAGCCGGTTGGACCAGTGCATTCGTTCAAGACCCCGGCCCAGGGCCAGCCACCCATACATGAGCAGCCGCTGAATTAACCAAAGCCGTTCACCTGCTTTCACCATAGTGGGTCAGTTAAAGAACTGGCCCACTAGCATTTATCGGCCCTCCATTGTCCCGGCATGGCGCACGCGGGGCTCCATAGCTCACGCTCTTTCAATTGGCAATCCGCTCATCCCCCGATCTCCTCCGTGTTCCTCTGTGTCCTCTGTGTCCTCTGTGGTAAAGGGTTTTCAGTTTCTGGCATTTCCTGGCAATACCTCCTCAGCTCAATCACAGGCAGCGGACACTCCGGCCAGTTATGCCGCCAGCATACAATCAGGCCGCATTTCTTCACATCGTGCAGGTGCTTCAGAAAATTCCTGCTCTCATACTCAAGCTCAACCTTCACCAGTTCCACCCTGTCGCCAGGTAAGATCCTGAACGCCTCGCAATCCGGATACGCCGTCCTGACCTTCAAGATCGCAAATCCCAGCTTTTCCGCCATCGCGCCAAACAGAAAAAGCACGCCCTGCTCATTCGTCGGGGCGCAAACCATCGGCCCAAACCGCAATAGGCTGCCATACACTCCACCGTCGGTAGTTCCGCCTGCATCATTGTTCGCGGCGCCTTCTCCATCATGCGGCCCTGGTGAAATAACATTGTCTGGCCCGTTCTCCAGTACCAATGTTTCGGCCCTGGCCACATCGTCTGGCCCTTGACGCAGCGTTCGCAGGCTTCTTCCCGGTCTTACATCCCGCCCTTGCAGGGCAATCACCTCCAGCACGTCTTTCATCTCTTCCGTTCGCCCTTGCTCTTCTATGTATTGTTGAATCCCGTATGGCACCTGCGCCCAAACGCCAAATCGGGTGATCAGCGGTGTAATGCTGTATTTGCTGAATTGCTCATACTCCGTAAGGCTCGGCAGCTTCTTCAGATCGCGCACCATCCCTGCCCAGTCTCGCACTAGAGAATCCATGTCCAGCTTTGTCCCGCCGCCTCGCTTCTCCAGGTTGCACTCCCGCAAGAGACGCGTGTATGTCTCAAAATGCCACCGGATCTTCTTAGGACTTACCTGCGCGTCTCTCGTCAATTCGTTGCGGCTGGGCACATGCCCGAGCTTCTCCGTGCAATTCCGCACTGCATCGATGATCTGCTCTTTTGTCATGTCTTTTCTCCTGGGATTTCAAATCGGGTATGGTGTCTTGCGATTTTGAATGTCAGTTCCGGTCTGACGAGCTCGGTATCGCAAAGTTCGCTAGCTTGCAAAGCCCAGCTTGCAAATCAAAGAGAAAAGATCTGCGCCGTGAACCAATAGGAATTCATGATGCGCGTGTTCAGGCTGATCCGCAGATAATTCCTTTGCGTCCTTTGCGGTAGAGATTTTTAAATTCCGATTTTCGCCGAAACTAACGAACTATAGTGCGGTTTATCTTGCGAATCAATTGCGAAATAGAACAATGGCCAAGTCTGATAAGAATTTACCTGTGGAAAAAGTCGTAAATAGCTGATCTGCTGTGGCTTACGATTCGCTCTCTCGGCGGATTTTCAATCGGCAGTGTGCAGCACACTGCGTTTTGTGAGCCTTCGATAATTTCGCCGCGATCTTGGACATGTACCGAAACTTTTTTCCTTAAGTTTCTGGTGGACCGCAGGCGCCCCGGGGCCCCCATCAAGCCCGGGGTGGAAGCCCGGTTTTGGCTTGAATGGGGTAGAGAAGCCCTCGCCTGCGCGGAATTCAATAAGGTTCCTGATCCGCGCTCATCCGTGTTAATCCGCGGTAAGGTTTTGCCTTCCACTTTCGGCGATTTTTGGCAATTTTGGCACTCCTGGCAATTTTCTCCAACGCCTCCCCCTCTGACGTGCCATCCCGAACCGAAGCACCGCCATACCGCCGGCAGCTTTAACGCGCACTGGTGCTGAAGCGTAAGGGACCGGCTCCGCTGCTGTAAGGGGAAGACGAAATCGCTTGCGCTGAGTAAAACCGATTCATGCTTGCGGCATACTTCAGCGGGCAAGAGGCCTGCACGCAGCGCAGCGCGGAGCACAACGCAAATTCCTGAAAATCTTCAGATTTAGGACACTCTCTCCGCACCATGCTCCAGCGCCATGCCCATGAGGGTTCGAAAATAAAGCATTGGCTGCGACAATGAAGCGCCATAGGCGCGAAATTATTGAGCCCACCCTGGAGGCGAGCGTATGCGAGCCTGGAAGGGTGGGTTAGCTGGAAAATGATTCAAGCCCCGTAGGGTGCGGCACAGCGACTGTTGGGAGTAGCTCCAACCCGCTGCCTTCTGCCTTCCTGAGCGGAGCGCCGCGAAGAACGGTTCGCAACTGAACTGACGGGCGCGGAGTCGAAGTTAAGCCGTTTTGCGGGCGTCCGAGCCCGCAGGCGAAATCCCGAGCGTAGTCGAGGGAGCTCCGAAGGATCCCGAGAATGATTGCATCGTAAATGCCGCATCAAGGCGTTCTCACGCAAAAGCGCTATCAATAAGGTTCTTTAGCTTTTCTGATCGCGGCGATCTTTCCTGATCCGCGCTCATCCGTGTTAATCCGCGGTAAGGGTTTGCCTTCACTTTCGCGATTTTTGGCAATAAGGATGGGACACCGTTCAGCGGGTTGTTCCCATTTTTTCAGCGACTTATGAACTTTTAGAATCCCTAATTACCCCTGTGACTGGAATTTGGCCGACGAAGCGTTCTACGCTAGGGCATGGCGCATTGGATGGCTGAACACGAAGTCTTGGCGGCTGTAATTTTTGTGGCCGTCTCCCTCGCGCTTATTGCCTTTTTCACGGCCCTGGAGCGGCGTTACAAGGAAC
>DASXIL010000130.1:0-3341 GCA_036497985.1 Candidatus Angelobacter sp.
GACAACGATCTTGTGCTCTTTCAGGAGCTGAATGAATGACTGCACCTGTTCGGATTTAGGATCGATTTCAGCGCCGTGAGCTGCAACCTCGGTAAATCGCGCAGGCGTGCGCGTGTCTTTCACCTGCGGCATGAAATCCAGGAAGATAAAATTCATGTGCTGGATTTCATCCACGCCGTCACGCACAAACTGTTCGGCGTTCATGCCGGAAGGGACGTGTCCGCTCACGCGCATGCCGTGGGCGTGGGCCATTTCTACAATTTTCGGCAACAGCTCTGGCTTGAGCGAGCTATAGACCTTGATTTGTATGTAGCCAAGCTTAGCGTAGTTATCGATTGCGGCTTTGGCTTCTTCCTCAGTATCGGCAAAAACTTTTGTCGGGCCCGGATAGGGGCCGCGGCCGTCAATAAATCCGGCCATTACGACGCGCGGGCCGATCTCCACTCCCTGATCAAAGCGGCTGCGCATCTGCAGCAATGCATCCGTATCATTGGCCAGGTCGCGGACCGAAGTTACTCCGCAGACCATGTGCAGAAGGCCGTCGCCGGGCTGTACGTGCACATGCATGTCCCATAGACCGGGCATGAGAGTTTTGCCGGCGGCATCAATGGTCTCAGCGTTTTTCGGGAGTGGCACCTGTCCGTCGGCTCCCACGGTAGTGATGCGATTTCCGGTGATCACAACTGTGCGGTTGGGGAGCATTTGCGCTGATTCGGAATCGAACAGGTTGGCATGAACAAAAACCAGCGGACCTTTAGGTTTGTGGGCCAGCGTGCGGGCCAGATTGGCTGAGCGTGCGTTCTCAAATTTATCCTGTTCTTTCAGAAGATCCGCAACGGCGCCGTCCCAGCCTTCCTGAACGATGGAAGACCAGGTTGAAACCGACGCAAACAACTTGCCATCTGCATCGAGCCAGAATGGAGACGGACTAAAACCCAGACCATCGATGGCATACTGGGTGACTGTCCGCGACTGGCCATTGGCGTTGATCTTGAGTTCGCCGCGCTTCTCAATGGAAGCTTCGCCTGCCGGCAACAGTGCCAGCTTATGTTCCGGAGCGGCCAACAAAGCCCGCGCTAGAATTGCAGTTTCTTCCGCCGCGCCGGAGATGCTGGTATAAAACGCTTTTCCGGCGATCTTCTTCTGTCCTTCTTCAGACCGGTTCTTCCAACTGGCGACGCCTTGCTTCAACGAGTAACGCTCATCTACAGGAGCCTTGAGGTAATCGACACCGGTAATTTCAATTTGGGTCGGAATCCCATCCTTGCCAGCGAGAATCTTTTCGTTGATGTTGGGGCCACGGCCGCGGTCGTTGAATTCAAAATGGACTTGCAGGCTGCCATCGGGATTGAGAGTTGAGCTTTCATAGCCGGCTTTGTTGCCGGCCAGAATGAACGTGTACCGGGTGGAGGCAGCGCTGTCAGGTGCGGGAGCAACAGCGACCTGGGCGTGAGCTAGGGCAATCAACATCGGAAACAGAAGAAAGCACAATTTTTTCATAAGGAGTCCTGTTTAGCCTGGTTCAGCCAGGGGCCGATTTTGACAGCTTTGCCGGCAGTAGTTGGACGTACCAGATCAGTCTTCCGGTAGCTCAGCGACGGCGGCCCCGCTGCGATTGGAAGGCCGAGGCTTCTTTGGGGCAGTGACGTAGGCGTAGGGATCGACGGGCGGCTCAGGTTCCTTACGAGCGCGTCTGGGAAGCCAGCCGATTAGACGGCGAAAAAGTTTACGAAGCCGGGAATCTTCAGACTGTGGCATGCGTCAGTCTCCTGCCCAACAAAAAAAATCGTACCATGAACAGCCGATGCGGGAACTAAGTATCTAATTATTGAGGAATTGAGCTAAAAATCAGCGATTTTTGAATATCAGCCCATTTTTTGCCGGGGTCTTTACCCTTACTATCGTCGGACTGGAAAAGTGCGACAATAGACAAAACAATGAATGGTGCTTTTCCGGACTCTGGGACATCTAATAAAAAGCTAATGACACAAAATCAAAACCTTTTCTTTCAGAAGTTTGGCATTACTCCCAATGATCTTCAGCGCTACCTGGGCGAAGCACTTTCCGCCGGTGGCGACTATGCCGATTTGTACTTTGAATACCTGACTTCCACCTCAATCAGCGTGGATGAATCGATTGTGAAATCCGCTTCCCAAGGGATCTCTGCCGGATGCGGCGTGCGCGTTCTGGCGGGTGAGCGCACGGGCTATGCCTATACAGACGATCTGGCCCCGGAAAAGATCCTGCGCGCCGCTCGCACTGCTGCCCTGATTGCACGCGGACCGGCCAAGAGTCCTATTGAAGGATTTAAGGAAAATCTAAATCACCAGCTGTATCCAATTGCATCGCCTTCAGCAGATGCCGATATTGCAGCCAAGCTTGAATTGGTGATGCGGGCCGACCGGGCCGCACGAGCTTACGATCCGCGCATTGTGCAGGTGCGAGGCGGTTACTTTGACGAGATGCGCCAGATCCTGGTGATCGGGTCAGACGGAACGTTTGCGACTGACGTGCAGCCTTTGGCGCGGTTCAGCGTGAGTACGATTGCCAAGTCCGGCGAGAATTCCGCCAAGGGCGCGGCTGGCGGTGGCGGACGCGTGGGAATAGATTTCTTTATAACGGACAAAACGCCGGAATATTTTGCTCAGGACGCGGCACGGCAGGCGATTATTCAGCTTGACGCGCGTGAAGCTCCAGCGGGCGAGATGGAAGTGGTATTGGGGCCCGGCTGGCCGGGAATCCTGCTGCATGAAGCGATTGGCCACGGACTGGAAGCGGATTTCAATCGCAAAGGAACATCTGCTTTCTCTGGCATGTTGGGCAAACGCGTAGCGTCAGATAAATGCACGGTAGTGGATAACGGCACGCTGCCTTCGCGGCGCGGCTCCATCAATGTGGACGATGAAGGATCTCCCACGCAGAATACCGTGCTGATCGAAAAAGGAATTCTCAAGGGCTATCTCAGCGACAAGCTTTCCGCGCGGCTGATGGGCATGCCTGACACAGGCAATGGACGTCGGGAAAGTTACGCGCATATTCCCATGCCGCGCATGACGAACACTTACATGCTGGCGGGCGACGATTCACCGGAAGACATTATTCGCTCAGTAAAGCGCGGCGTTTATGCGGTGAACTTTGGCGGCGGGCAGGTGGACATTACAAACGGCAAGTTCGTCTTCTCCGCGTCTGAGGCTTACATGATTGAGAACGGCCAGGTTACGGCACCGCTAAAAAACTGCACGTTGATTGGCAATGGTCCGGATGCGCTGACGAAAGTGTCGATGGTCGGCAGCGACCTTCAGCTTGATGAAGGCGTGGGCACATGCGGCAAAGATGGACAG
>DASXIL010000131.1:0-3492 GCA_036497985.1 Candidatus Angelobacter sp.
ATGTTGCAGCAAATGCAGAGCACGTTTGTTTTTGCGCGTGAACATTGCAGATGCGGAGCTGCCGGCCAGCTCGGGGCTGAGCTGCTGTTGCAAATTGAACGATGAGAGATTTGGCGGGCCATCGCATTCGATGGCCCAGCCGTGCGGAAGCCTATTGCTTGCGTGTGAACTGGAACACTCCGTGATCGGTGTCTTTGCCCTTTTGCGCAAAGAACCATTGCTCGGTGAAATGGTCTTTATCCTGGATCGTCAGGACCAGCTTGCGCATGTGCCCATCGCCAGGGCTGGCGATATTGGTGCCATCAATAAAATCAAACGTAAAGGTCTTGCCGTCGTCAGATACCTTGGCCGCCATGCGAGGCTGGTTCTGCGCCACGCAATAATGTGTGAGCATCAGCCGGTTATTGTCCACGTGATACATGGTGACCATGCTCTCTTCCTGCATGGATTCCATCAGCACGGAGCCACCCGAGACGACTTTCCATGTAATGGTCTGCTGCTTGCCGCTGGGATCCTTGGCGTCCCATTGGCCGGCCAGCGCCTTCAGGCTTTCAAATGAAATCTTGGCGTTGGGCGCGGACAAAACTGGAACAGAGATGGCGAACACCAGGATTGCAAGGGCTGCTTTAAGTTTCATATAATCCCTCCCGCGCTGAACGGCGCGATGGCGTTAGATCGGAAAACAGCCGGAAAAAATTTCCAGCTGCTTTCCTATTGATCTATTCACCGTTTTTCCAGGGCCCTTTAGATCGACTAAAAAAATCTGCCAACTCTGAAGCTCGCTATCCAATGTCCTCGTTGAAGTTCTCCAGATACTCGCGCACGGCCACCATGAACTGGTCGGCGTCCGCGCCATCGATAATGCGATGGTCGTAGCCCACGGAGAGACGAATGATGTGCCGCACGGCAATCGAATCGTTGCCGTCTTCATCGGTAACAACTACCGGTTCCTTAAAGATGCCGCCCATGCCCAGGATCGCAACCTGCGGCTGCAGGATGATGGGCAACCCGAACTGAGGCCCGTAGATTCCCGGATTAGTAATGGTAATGGTGCCGCTCTGCACGTCGTCCGGTTTTAGTTTTTTGGTGCGCGCGCGCTCGCCCAGATCGACAATGGCTCGTTGCAGACCCACAAAGCTCAGGTTCTCCGCGCCCTTGACCACCGGCACGATCAGCCCCCAATCCAGAGCCACGGCAATGCCGATATTCACGTTCTTGTGATACTGGATTCCATCGCCCACAACCGAAGAGTTCATGATCGGCTTTACGCGAATTCCATGCAGCAGCGCCTTGGCGATGAATGGCAGGTACGTTAGCTTTACGCCGTTGCGCGCTTCCCAGGCCTTGCGGTTCTTCTCGCGGAACCTGGCAATGCGCGTCATGTCCACCTTGAAAACCGAGTGGACGTGCGCGCTGGTGCGCTTGGATTCCACCATGCGCTCGGCGATCTTCTTGCGCATCGGCGTCATGGGCACAACTTCGCCGGGCACAGTTTGAATTTGTGGTACGGGAATAGGCTGCGTCTGCGCTTGTTGCTGTGCGGGGCGCGACTGTGGAGGCGCGCTCACCATCTGCGGTCTGCCTCCGCCCTGGCCATGCTGCTGGATAAAGTTTTGAATATCGCTTTTGCTGATTCGCCCGCCCAGGCCGGTGCCGGAAACCTGGTTGAGATCGACGTTGTTCTCACGCGCCATGCGGCGCACCAGCGGTGAAGAACGCAGACGCTCGCCATCCTGCCCGCGATCACCTGCTGGAAAGCTGACAACCTGCTGCGGCTGCTGTTGCTGCTGTGCGGGTTGAGACTGCGTAGGCTGTGACTGCGCGGGCTGAGGCTGAACTGCCTGTGGCTTTGCTGGAGCAGCTTGTGTCGGCGCGGCTTTTCCCTGCACCCCTGCTCCGCCGATCACGGCTACCACGCTATTTACCTGCACGGTGGCGCCTTCCTTGACTTTGATTTCGCGCAGCACGCCTGCGGCCGGAGCGGGGATTTCCGCGTCTACTTTATCGGTGGAAATTTCAAACAGCGGTTCGTCACGCTGGACTTTGTCGCCAACTTTCTTCAGCCACTTTGTAATAGTCCCTTCAAAAATTGACTCGCCCATCTGCGGCATCACCACGTCAACACCTGCGCCACCGTTGGCGCCACTCGGGGCGGAGCTCTTTTCTTCCTGTACAGGCGCTGATTTTTCCGTGGCTGGAGGCTGCTGCTCGGCAGGCGCTCCATCGGCCTGCGGAGTTGCTTTGGCGGAAGATGACTGGGCCGGAGCAGACTGGGCAGGAGCGGATTGCGCTTGGGGCGGAGTTGCGGCTGCAGCGCTGCCTTCAGCATCAATCACGCCGACGACGGTATTTACCTGCACCGTGGCGCCTTCTTTGACCTTGATCTCTTTCAGCACGCCGGCCGCGGGAGCGGGGATCTCCGCGTCAACTTTGTCAGTAGAAATTTCAAACAGCGGCTCATCGCGCTGGACTTTGTCGCCCGGTTTCTTCAGCCATTTGGTGATCGTGCCTTCAAAGATCGATTCGCCCATCTGGGGCATTACTACATCAGTTGCCATGAGTTCCTTCCACAGGTGTGTTCACGCTGGTTAGATCAACTAGAAATTATAAATCAGCGGCAGACATTTTGGTTTTGGCGGACGGAAACGCGGGCCGCATGCTCGTTCGGCTACAGACGCCCGCCGCTGAGGTAGTAAAGAGAGTACAATGATCGAAGCAGTGGAGATTGTGTATGCGAATCTTGTCCGCCATCTGCTTCTTCCTACTCGGAACCCTGAGCCTTGCCGCCCAAACTGCCTGCATCGAAGGCATGGTTCTTGATACCAGTGGCGCTCCCATTTCAGACATCCAGATTATTGGCATAGGTGAACGATGGGCAAAATTTTCCGCCGGCACAGATCGTGATGGCCGTTTCCGGATTGCTAACTTGACGGCTGGCAACTACGGCATTGCCACAGGCGAAGAATTTCGCGCGGATTTCTTTAAAATCATGGTCGCTGACGTAAAGGATGTAAAAAACATAGCGCTTGTCACAGCAACAGCGATTGTGGACGGATGCTCTTCTGTTACTTTGCACCGGCCCCAGCGGGCGCACATTCATTTATTGGCCAAAGATGCGCTAACCACTGAAGACGTGAGCACAGTCAGAGCCGTCTTTCGCTATAACGCACAAACTTCCTGGAACAGAAATAGAAGCAACGAACAGGACCTGATTGTGCCTCCGCTGATGGAGTTCCAACTCCAGGCAGGCGCCTTAGGGTATGAGGATTCGCCAATCATGACAATTCCTGCACTGGAACCGGGAGAGACGCGCGAATTGCCGCTCTCACTGAGGCCACTTCAACGTGGATGCATTAGCGGGCAGGTAGTCGATCAACTTGGCTCGCCAGTCGGCGGAGTTTCAGTGTACGCGGATTTATCGGGCGACCTCATGAACGGTCGAGTTGGTTACAAAACCACGGACAAAAGCGGCCAGTTCAGGTTTGAGGGCAT
>DASXIL010000132.1:0-3144 GCA_036497985.1 Candidatus Angelobacter sp.
GAACTCGCGTTTTGGCGCCCTGGTGTCACGCTTACGCACGCAAAGGGCGGTCTCCACACTGGCGATCCTGTTGACGCTGACGGTTGGCATCCTGATTGGTACTGTGCTAAGCCGGGGCAAAGTAAGAGGCTATTCGGCCCCCGAGGGTTCCCTGCTGCCGGCGATGCAATCACCGCAACAACTGAGCAACACCTTCGGACAGGTGGCCTCGGCGGTTGAACCCACCGTGGTGAACGTGAGTACGGAATCCACACCCAAAGTGCGCAAGCGCGGCAATCGCGCACCCGGACGGGGACAGCGCGACAACGGCGGCGACGATCCGTTCCAGGATTTTTTTGATCGCTTCTTTGGCGGGCAACAAGGCGGCCAGGGTGGCCCGGGCGATGACGATGATCAAGGCCCGCAGAGTCCGTTCGGCGGTCCCGGAGGTCCTGGCGGTGGACGCCAGCGTTCGCTTGGTTCAGGCGTGATCCTGAACGCGAACGGCTACATCATGACAAACTTCCACGTAGTGGATAAGGCTGACCGAATCCGCGTAAAACTTTATGACGAGCCGGCAACCGTGCTGCATGACGCCAAGATCATTGGCGTAGACACTGAAACCGACCTTGCGTTGATCAAGATTGAACCGCCAAAAGACAAGCCGCTCGTGGCCGCGCGGCTGGGCGATTCCGACAAAATGAGTGTAGGCGATTGGGTGCTGGCTATCGGCAGCCCGTTTGATCTGGAAGCGACGGTAACCGCCGGCATTGTCTCCGCCAAAGGACGCAATCTTCCTGGAGGACGCCAGTTCCAATCGTTTATTCAGACTGACGCTGCCATTAATCCAGGAAATTCCGGCGGCCCGCTTGTAAGCATGAATGCCGAAGTGATCTTGATCAATACGGCCATTTACACGCAGTCTTTTGGATATCAGGGCGTGGGATTTGCCATGCCGTCCAACGTGGTCCGCGACGTTTATGAGCAGTTGCGGACGGGCGACCACAAAGTTGCGCGCGGCTCCATTGGCGTCGAATTCAGCGCGGTACCGAACCCGGCAGTGCTGCGCATTTATGGCGCGAAAAACGGCGTGCCCATCACCAATGTCCGGCCGGACAGCCCTGCCGCGAAGGCGGGCCTGCAGGGTGAAGACACCATCACGGCGGTCAATGGCAAAGCGATCAAGAGCGGCGAGGAACTGGTTAGCCTGATCTCAGCCACCCATCCCGGCAACAAGTTGAATTTGACCTACTTGCGCAATGGACAGGAAAAACAGGCGACCGTGGTTGTGGCTGATCGCGCCAAGCTTTTTGGCGATCGCACAGACCAGAACACGAATGACGATACCCCAGATGACAGCCAGCCAATTCCGACCAAGCTGGGCGTCACGGTGAAGTCGGTTTCTCCGGAAATGGCCGAGCGCATGGGCACCGCTGAAGGCAAAGGCGTGCAGGTTGTAGACGTGAAACCGGGCTCTTTTGCCGACGACCTGCAACTGCAACCCGGCCTGATTATCCTGAAGATCAATAAACAGCCGGTCAATAGCGAAGAAGAATTCCGCAAGATCACGTCGCAACTTAAGAGCGGGCAGGATGTAGTGTTTCTTGTCCACTCCGGGCGCGGCTCGGCGGGCGGAAACTCATTCATTTCCGGCACGCTACCGTAAGAATCAATAGCTAACATTTCCGGGGCAGCCGATGGGTGGCCGCCCCGGAAAACCCATCTTCAGGCTGCCTGAATCCGGGAATTCTGCGTTTTTTGCGACTAACAAAATGTTCTAGAACTCAGAAGGTCTTGATTCCATTGCACTTCGGTAATCCTGAGCTGCACAACAAACTTCTGGCGTCACGGCATCCAAACATGGGATGATGTTCGGACGGTTTGGTTCATTTAAGCGGACCTAGTCGGCCCAGGGTTTTAGCCATAGACGTGTTCGGGCAATCCTCTTCTTGAGGTGAGTTGTTTGCGTTTAGCCATTCAAAAACTCGTGATTCTGAGCTTTGCCATGGTGCTGTGCTCCGGCTACGCTCCGGCGGCAACCGCGGCGAGTACGACGGCTAGGCACGGACACCATAAAGGCAAGCGCAAAGCCTCCTGGAAGAAAAAGGGCCAGCAAGGCATCAACGCTGAGCGGGCAACTGAGATCCAGCAGGCGCTGATCCGGGAAAAGTATCTGACCGGCGAACCTACCGGCACATGGGACAGCCGCACCCAGGCAGCGCTAGTCAAATATCAGGGTGATAACGGCTGGCAAACCAAAGTTGTTCCCGACTCACGCGCGCTGATCAAACTGGGCTTGGGTCCAAACTATTCCGCCGAGTTGCTGAATGGTCCACCCAAAGCATCTCCTGCCGCCACTCCCAGCACCACAGCCTCGCGCGGCATCGAAGGAACAGCAGCTAAACAGTAAGAATGGCAATTTTTGCCTGGGGCTTTTGGTCTTGGCTGCACCTTAGCTTTTGCTCTTGGCGATTTCTTTCCCGTTTCGCGTGTTAGCTCCCGGTCATCCGCTCAAGCCGAGCTCTACGTCCCAACTCATGTTTTTTGAGTCTATGTTCCTAAAATCCCGATTGTTTTATAATTCCAATTTATATGGACACCCCCAACATCATTGAAGCACTCACCGAGCAGCGGGACCGAGTAGTCGCTGCTATAGAAGCTCTCACCGGAGGCCGCACGCGACGGGCCTCAACCTCCGCCGCCGGTCCGCGCAAACGCGGCCAGATGAGTGAAGCGGGAAGAAGAAGCATCTCGCTGCGCATGAAGGCGCGCTGGGCCAAAGCAAAAAGATCCGGCAAGAACGCGCTGTAAAAGACTGCAAAGAAAATCCACCGGGCGTCTCCGGAAGCCGTGAGCT
Organism: Candidatus Angelobacter sp.; assembly: GCA_036497985.1. Lineage (GTDB taxonomy): Bacteria > Acidobacteriota > Terriglobia > Terriglobales > Acidobacteriaceae > Angelobacter. The sequence goes on from DASXIL010000132.1 coordinate 2,837, forward strand.
ACTGGCACACGTGTGTGGCAGTAGTGTTTCTTCGGCTTCCGATTCTTATTTCGAGGGCCGCTTTCTTTCGCAGCCATAGCTCACGACGCATGACGAGACAGCATGTTCAGCCCATCTCATTTATTAAGCGCGAAAAGTGTTAAAGACCGTGGGTCACGACGAGAAACGAAATTCAGCGGCAAGAAACTCGCGTCACGCTTTGCCGCTCGACACGCATGAGCGGGCCGCCTAGGCTCCGAACCATGAGTTCGCAATTCCGACTTCGCTCTCTTCTGGCAACAGCGTTCCTGACATCAGTGATAAGTTCC
>DASXIL010000133.1:0-2922 GCA_036497985.1 Candidatus Angelobacter sp.
CTCACGCCTTGCCTCCGCGTTACCCTTATCGGGCAATGCTTCCTTTCAAACTGATCTATAGCGACGACTACTACTTGCCGATTGGCGCGCATGTTTTTCCCGCAGAAAAATATCGGCTGATCCACAAGCGTCTGCTGGAGAGCGGGCTGGCTGAGCCGGGGGATTTCATCACTCCCAAGCCGGCGCACGATGAAGATATCCTGCTGGTGCATACGCGTGAATACGTGCAGAAGCTCAAGACGGGCACGCTTTCAGTGCAGGAAGAGCTGCAGATGGAGGTGCCGTATTCGCCGGAGCTGGTGAAGGCGTTCTGGCTGGCTGCGGGCGGATCGATTCTGGCAGCGGACATGGCGCTGCGCGACGGCATCGCCTGCAACATTGGCGGCGGATTTCATCATGCCATGCCAGACCATGGCGAGGGATTCTGCGTGATTCACGATGTGGCTGTCGCGATCAAGCGCATGCGCCAGGAAGGAAAGATCAATCGGGCCATGACAGTGGATTGTGACGTGCATAACGGCAATGGCACTGCGGTAATTTTTCCGCCCAGGATCAGGCCGGGCCATCCGCTGCCAAGCGCAAGCGCCAGCAGCCGCGATATTCACACCACGCACGAAGAGCACTTCGAGCATAATCCTGGCGAGTTGGATGTGTTTACGATCTCACTGCACCAGGCACACAACTATCCGGTGGTGAAGCCGCCGTCGTCGATTGACATTAATCTGCCGGACGGGACCAATGACGACGAATATCTGGGCTGGCTTGACCAGTCGCTCAGTTCGGCCTTCCGGCATTTTGAGCCGGAGCTGCTCTGCTACATGGCCGGGGCCGACCCGTATAAAGAAGACCAGCTTGGTGGGCTGTCAATGACCATTGAAGGCTTGAAGAAGCGCGACGAGCTGGTGATGAAGGTGGCCAAGGAGCACCGCGTCCCGGTAATGGTGACGTATGCCGGCGGATATGCGCGGCATGTGGAGGACACAGTGACGATCCATTGCAATACGGTGCTGGCGGCAAAGGAGATTTTCGCTTGAAGCTGCAACTTGTGCGCCATGCCACGCTCTTGCTCGACTATGCCGGGATGCGCATTTTGGTGGACCCCATGTTGAGCGATGAAGGAACGATGGCGGCGATTCAGAATTCGCCGCGCCCGCGCCCGAATCCGCTGATACCGCTGCCGTTTCCCGTCGAGCAGGTATTGGATGGCATGCAATTGGTGCTGGTAACGCATACGCATCGCGACCACTGGGACGATGCGGCGATCCAGCTTGTGCCCAAAGACCTGCCGCTGCTGTGCCAACCGGAAGACATGCAGAAGATGGAAGCGGTGCATTTTGTGAATGCCTCGCCGGTGCATGACATGAAGCACTGGAGCCATATCTGCGTTACGCGCACGCCGGCGCAGCATGGGTCGGGCGAGATTGCGCGGGCCATGGCGCCCTGTTTTTTCGGCCTGCAAGGCCGCCTAAGTCCTTACAGCCCCAGCGTAACGTATTGTGCCCGCTGCCACATCTTGTGGCCGGCATGGTGCCACTTAGTCTGAAAGAGCGCGCACGCTTCGTGATAGAAGTGATGGACAGCTATCTGCGCTTTCTTCAGCGCCAGCCTGGGAGATTTGGAATCCGCGCACATCCATGGTTCATGCGTTGCCGGATCAAGTCCCAGCTTCTCGATCGTTTTGCAGATTTCGCATTTCATGGCTTTTGCTCTCCTAGGTAAGAACCCCTAAGGCCGAAAAGAGTTGTGCAGCTCTGGATTTTTTCTCCCTCTGGCGCTGTGGCGCTTAACAAAACAAAATTCCCTGTTGAGAGAAAACCTAAGTGATAGGCAGTACGCGCAAGGATCTCAACCACATTTGCGTTTGGTCATCTTTTTGGCTGAAGGTGACTCCAACCGTCGACAGCGACTCTGTTTAACCCTCGTCGTTCTGAGCGACTTTTATCCCGTGCGACTGAGTACTTGGTAGCGACTCCATCTAACTCTGTCGTCCTGAGCGAAGCGCCGCTAATATGCTGTCTCTGGCCAAAGTTTATGGCGCGAAGTCGAAGGATCCCGAGGATGCGTATCGAGAAAATCCCGCCTCAGGGAATTCCCTCGACAAATTCTTCGTGAGAACGCCTTGACGCTGCGCAGGTGGTACAAAAATCATCGGGATCCTTCGACTCCTTCTTACTCCGCGCTTTCGCGCGGTCGCTCGTAGTCGCTCAGGACGACACAGATGTGGGGAGTGTGAACAGGTGGATAAATCAACGTTTCGTATAGCCTTTATGATGGGTTTTTAATCCGCGTGTATCCGCGTTCATCCGCGGTAAGCTTTTTCTTTCTAGCCACACGCCAGGTCTTCGCCATCGTCAGGAATCGTCACCCGCACACCTGCGTCCTGCGCTTGCCGCGCCAGTTCTTCTCGCGTCAGCAAACAATGATTAATCGCTTCCATATGGACTGCCACCACTTGCGCCTGCGGCGCCGCGCGGCATACGCGAACAACATCTCCGGCGGTCATGGTAATGGGATCGCCATGCAGGAACTGCGCCGCGCCGGCATTCACCACGATCACCTGCGGATTATGCTGCTTGATCGTCTCGGCCACCTGGTCATACCAAATGGTGTCGCCCGTGATGTAGAGCGTGGGTTCGCCTGCGCTGGTGAGCATGTATCCGCTGGAAGGCGCCAACAAAGATCTCGATTTTCGTATTTATTTTGCTATAATCAGAAGTGCTCTAGCGGTTTTTCCGCTAACCTCAGAAAACAAGACGCAACGGTAACCGCCGTTGCGTTTTGTCATTTTGGGGTTGCGACCCTCTGCCGATTCTTGGGTGCCTTCCACCCCACCACGCGAAAACCGTGTCCAGATTCATGACATCCTTTACAGAATGTACCGGGACATCCTTTACACTCCGGCGCGAGCTGAGCGAGCGCAGG
>DASXIL010000134.1:0-2810 GCA_036497985.1 Candidatus Angelobacter sp.
GGTGGTCGATCTAATAGAAGAGAACGGCGCAATCGCGGGCGTGGTGGTAAAAACGCCTGACGGAATGCGGGAAGTTCGCGCGAGCCTGACCATCGGTGCGGATGGCCGCCATTCCGTGGTGCGTGAGCGAGCCAAATTGCAGATCATCGATCTGGGCGCGCCCATGGATGTCTTCTGGATGCGCTTGGGCCATCGGCCCACTGATCCTGCGCAGACTTTTGGCCATGTGGAGCCCGGCAAGATTTTTGTGATGCTTGATCGTGAAGATTACTGGCAGTGCGCTTACGTGATTCCCAAGGGCCGCGGTGAAGAGATTAAGAACAAAGGACTGGCGGCGTTTCGTGAAGAGATTGCCGCCCTGTCCCCGTTTCTTGCCGACCGCGTGGAGGAATTGCGCGACTGGAAGGATATAAGCCTGCTCACGGTAAGAGTGGATCGGCTGGCGCGCTGGTATCGTCCGGGATTGTTGTGCATCGGCGACGCAGCGCATGCCATGTCGCCGATTGGAGGCGTCGGGATCAACCTTGCCATTCAAGACGCCGTGGCTGCCGCGAATATCCTGTGCAGCAAGCTGCGGCAAGGGACGCCTTCTGTAGAAGATCTTCACGCCGTCCAGCGCCGGCGGATGTTTCCAACCCGTGCCACACAGCGCATGCAATTGGTAGTGCAGAACAACGTGATCAGGCGCGTTTTGGGCGCGACAAAGCCACTGTCGCTTCCCTGGTTTCTGAAATTGTTCCGCCGATTCCCGTTTCTGCGCCGCATTCCCGCTCGCGTGGTGGGCATTGGATTTCGTCCGGAACACATCAGCACGCAAGAGCAGGAAAAAGCGGTTGATTGAATTCATCGATGCCAAATACATGGGTCGCTGATCTTAAATTTAGCCAAGGCTCACGCTCAGAACGCAAGAATTTCGGGCAGCCGCATCGCATGACTCAGAAATTCGGGCCCCTCCGTGTTCCTCTGTGTCCTCTGTGGTTAAGCTCTTCCCGTCGTCAACACCACTTTGCCCGTCGATTTCCTTTGCCGCAGCAGCTCCATCGCCTGCGCCACGTCCTTGAGGTCAAAGTGTTGTGAAACGTGCGGCTTGAGTTTGCCTTCTTCAAACCAGCGGAGCAGTTTTGCGTACGACTCGCGCAGCAACTGGGGTTTGCGCGCCTGATAAGAGCCCCAGTAAAAGCCGATCACGTCAATGTTCTTTACCAGCACAATATTGGCGGGAATCTGGGGAATGCGCCCGGAGGTAAAGCCGATAATAATGATGCGGCCGCCCCACGCGATGCAGCGCAGGCCGGCGTCAAACGCTCGCCGCCCACCGGATCATAGATCACGTCGGCATTGTGGCCGCCGGTAATGGCCTTCACCCGCTCACGAATGTCTTCGCGCGAATAGTCAATCAGATGGTCCGCGCCGTGCTCCTTGGCGATCGCCAGTTTTTCCGGACCGTTCGCGCACGCAATCACATGCGCGCCCATGGCTTTGCCGATCTCGACTGCCGTGAGTCCGACGCCGCCGGCAGCGCCAAAGACCAGCAGCCATTCTCCGGGCTGCAGATGTGCGCGCCAATCGAATGCGCCGTGCGACGTGCCATACGTTACCGAAAAACCCGCCGCGGAGATAAAATCCATTTTGTCGGGAATTTTGTAAACGCGGTTGGCGTCAATCACCACTTCTTCGGCGTACGCGCCTGTGCCGGTCAGCGCCATTACCCGATCGCCAGCTTTTAAGCTGCTAACGCCCGCGCCGACTTCCGTCACCGTGCCGGAACATTCCATGCCCGGCGTGAATGGAAACGCAGGCTTCTCCTGATATTGCCCAGAAATAAGCAACAGGTCGGCAAAGTTAATGGCCGCAGCTTGCACGGCAATCCGCACTGCGCCATCTTTGATGGCGGGCGAAGGAACATCTTCCACTACCAGCTTTTCCGGTCCACCCCATTCTTTGCACAGAACGGCGCGCATAAGGACTCCTTACTCGGAACCGATATTGTAATTGACGCCGGACTAGGCGATTACCGCTTGCGCTAATGAGGGTCGCTCAATTCTGCGGCAGTCCGCCATTCCTCAGTTGCACTGAGATTTTTATTGTCGCTAGCGTCTTCCCATCAGCGCTTGCCGTGCATTCAATTTCCTGCCGATCTTTGGTTTCTGCTTTCGGCGCATCCACCAGCACTTGCCAGTAGTAATCGCTTTGCGGATCAAGAGAAAGATTGCCCGCGCCGCTCTGCGTCGTCCAACCATCCGGCATCTTTACCGCGATGTTGATGTTCTTTGCCGCGTCGGTGTGATTGTGCAATTCCAGCGGCACCAGCAGCGTCGCTCCGCGCTTGATTGCGATCTCCGGCTCTTTGGCTTTCGGTAATTTTGTTATGCCGTGCGCCTGACGAAACTTTTCATAGAATCCCCATGGCCCGCTCAACTCGACAGAAAGCGCCGCGGGCTGCGCATAAGCTTCTCTTGCCGGCGGAACAAATGTGGTCCTTCCCGGTGTGATTCCTTCAAAAACATCTCCTGTCACGCTCCCCGGTACGAGTGACTTGCCAAAAACAAAACTTCCTTCGCCGCCCCAGTTCTTCTCCTGTTCCGCTACCTGCTTCTCGTCCATCTTCTTCAAGCCTTCAATAAAGTTGCGATACTGCGTCAGGTGATACTTAAAAGTTTCAAACCCCGCTCGCCAATAAGGAATCTTCAGCGCCCGCGACATGCCATTGGTCTGGTACGTTGGGCCAGTGCCTTTAAAGATATCGTCGGCCGCGTCAGGAAAGTAGTAAAGCTTTTTCGTCTGCCACGGCTGCAGGCCATCCAGCAAAG
>DASXIL010000135.1:0-3739 GCA_036497985.1 Candidatus Angelobacter sp.
GTGCTGTGGACGCGCGGCGAGGCTTCCATTCGCGAGATACAGGAAAACTTTCCCGAGAAGAAGAGGCCCGCCTATACGACGATCCAGACCACGGTGTACCGGCTGGAAGCGAAGAAAGCCGTGCGCCGCACGAAGAAGGTAGGCAATTTCCACGTCTTTGAAGCCGCCGTTTCGCGCAATGCGGCACAGCGGCGGCTGATTGACGACCTGCTGGCTCTGTTTGGCGGGCGCACGCAGCCGGTGATGGCACACCTGATTGAATCGGGCAAGTTGACGCTGGAGGACGTGAAGGAAGCGGAAAGCCTTCTGCGGCAACTGGAAAGAAAGGACAAATCAAAATGATTTTGCAATCTTTGTCCTCGATGTGGACGGCCCTGGCTCCGGCTGTGGGCAATCATTTGTGGCAATCGACGGTGTTTGCCGTCGCAGCCGGATTGTTGACGCTGGCGCTGCGCAAGAACCATGCGCGCGCCCGCTACTGGCTGTGGCTGGCTGCGTCATTGAAATTCCTGGTTCCCTTTTCTCTTCTCACCAGCCTTGGGAGCCGCATGGCGTGGTCACAGGGCGGCGCGGCAACACAAGGAGCACTCTCTTTTGTGATCGAGCAGGTAAGCCGGCCCTTTGCGCAGCAGGTGAGTTCCCAGTCTGCTCCTCAGGGCATATTCGCGAGCCTTCCGGGGATTCTTGCCGCCGCATGGGCCTGCGGATTCGTCGCGGTCTTGATGGTATGGTTCGCGCGCTGGCGGCGCGTTTCCGCGGGCATTAGAAATACTGCGCCACTACGCGAAGGCCGCGAAGTGAAAGCATTGCGCCGGCTGGAACAGGCAGGAGGAATCCGAAGGAAGATTGAGATCTTTTTGTCGCGCGCTTCGCTGGAGCCGGGAATTCTGGGCATTGTAAAACCGATGCTGGTATGGCCGCAGGGAATTTCAGACCGGCTGGATGATGCACATCTGGAGGCCATTCTGGCGCATGAAGTGTGGCACGTCCGCCGGAATGACAATCTGGCGGCGGCGATCCATATGGTTGTTGAGGCCGTCTTCTGGTTCCATCCGCTGGTGTGGTGGCTGGGCGCGCGCATGGTGGACGAACGCGAGCGGGCCTGCGATGAAGAAGTCCTGCAACTGGGCAGCCAGCCGCAAGTTTATGCCGAAAGCATTTTGAAGATTTGCGAGTTCTGCGTGGGCTCTCCACTGGCTTGCGTCGCGGGAGTAACGGGTTCCGATCTTAAGAAAAGGATAGCGAATATCATGAACAGGAATATTGCCAGTAAATTGAACCTTGGAAAGAAATTGTTGCTTGGCACGATGGGAGCAGCGGCCATTGCGTTGCCAATCGTGTTTGGCTTGGCAAAGCCGGCGCACAGCCAGTCGCACGCGTCCGGACAAGATGCGAGCGCAAAGACGTTTGCTTTTACTCGCGGTTATCAGCAGGTATCGATCACGCCCGGCGACAGTGGCAACAGCGTGATCCAAACCAGAATCCTGTTCCGTCCCGACAGCTTCATGGCAAAGAACGAAACTTTACAGGAACTTATCAAGTTGGCGTATGGAGTCCAGGCAAGCCAGATTTCCGGCGGACCAGATTGGATTGCCACCGCCAGGTTTAATGTCGACGCAAAGTTGGACAACGCTACTGTTGCTGAGTTGAAGAAGCTTAGTCCGGAACAACAGAAGATGGAACGAGACCAGATGTTCCAGAATTTGCTGGCAGACCAGTTCAAGGTAGCGCTCCATCGCGAAAGCAGGCTTCTACCAGCGCAAGTGCTGGTGATCGCGAAAAACGGGCCTAAGATTCAGCAAGCGCAGCCCGGAGATACTTATCCTAACGGTATCAAGGGCCCGGATGGACTTCCGGCAGGGCCACATAAGTTTGATTTTGGCGCTGACGGAGTGATCGTGCAGGCACTGCCGATGTCATTCGTATCGAATAACCTTGCCATGCACCTGGGCCAGCCCGTGGTCGATCGAACAGGGCTCACTGGCGATTATGATTTCACCGTGAAGTGGCAGCCAGCAGATGGAACGACTGTCCACAAGGATGAACAACGCGGCGCGAAGGTATCCACTATGCCCGTAAGTTCGATCAGTGCGCACAACGCCGCTCTCATCGCCGCCATTGAAGAGCAGCTTGGGTTGAAACTAGAGCCGCAAACAATCCCATTGCCGGTTCTTGTGATCGATCGGGCCGAGAAGCCTGCAGCAAACTGATAAACAAGCGGGGACGCTCCGTAACCGTGCGGTGGTTCCCGCTTTCCTTTTTGGGAATTCTCCTCTCTTACGCTGCATTCCTCGCTGACTGTCTCGCCTTCGGAAACAAAATTACTTTGATATAAAAATTAAATCCTTGACATTTGTTTTGCTTGTTAGACAATGGCCCGCTCAGGGATGGGTGCCCCTGATTTGTTCTGACTTTCTGTCTCTTTGGGCGGCAAGCTAGAACGAACGTTCGTAAGATCTGCTATACCCGCCGGAGGAAATATGAAACGTGGTTTCGCGTTTATCCTGTTCGCTCTTGTTCTTTTTCTCTCCTGCAGCGCGGCGCACGCGCAAATTAGCGCCGCAGAGGCCCAACTCAACGGCTCAGTACGCGACCAGACTGGAAGCATGATCGCGAAGGCGTCGGTCACGCTGCGCAATGTGGATACGAATCAGATTTACAAGACCACTTCGAACAGCGTGGGCTTCTATATCCTGACCAACGTGGCACCGGGGAATTACGAACTGACGGCGGAATCCCAGGGCTTCGCCAAGTATGCCCAGACAGGCATTGTGTTGCGCGTCGCGCAGATAGCTACGATTGACATGAGCCTGAAAGTGGCAGGAACCACGCAGGAAGTCACGGTCAACACTGAAGCGCCGACCATCGAGCCCACACGCACGGAAGTGAGCCAGGTAATTGAGACGCAGCAGATCCAGTCACTGCCCATTTCCGGGCGGCTGTTTACCGATTTTGCGCTGCTCAGTCCGGGCGTGACGACGGGAAGAATCAGCCTGCAATCCACGTTTACCGATCCCTCGGTAACGCGTATTTCATTTGGCGGCCAGCGCGACCTCAACAACAGTGTGACGGTGGACGGCGCAGACAACATCAATACAGCAACCGGATCGCAACGCGCCACGCCATCACAGGAAGCGGTAAACGAATTCCGCGTGGTGAACAACAGTTTTGGCGCCGAATACGGGCGCGCGCTGGGCGGGATCGTGAACATCGTGACCAAGTCCGGAACCAACGACGTCCATGGCTCGGTCTATGAGTACTTCATGAACAACAAGCTGAACGCTGAACCGCTGCTGGCGCCGCCAGGGTTCGATACGTTCCGTCAGAACCAGTTTGGAGCAACACTGGGCGGCCCCATCAAGAAAGACAAGACTTTCTACTTCATGAACTATGAAGGCCAGAGGAAAGGACAATCGCCGCAATACCCTTCCCTGCTGGTGAGCAACCTTGCCGCAATCAATACCTTGAAGACAAGCCTGGGCATTGCGCCGGAGAACCTGAACGTACTTAAGACCGCCGACGTGGACAACGGGTTCGTCAAGGTCGATCACCAGTTAACGGACAATAACCGGCTATCAGCGCGCTATTCAATCCAGGACGACACAAACCTGAACATGCTGGTGGGTGAGACGTTGGACGGCGGCGGTGTTGGCGCACCCAGCAGCGGACGCAACGGATCGTTGCGCGACCAAGACCTGGTGGGAACGCTTACGACCACGCTAACTGAGAACAAGGTGAA
>DASXIL010000136.1:0-1756 GCA_036497985.1 Candidatus Angelobacter sp.
AACTTGTGGAATCCGCGAGCCAGAACGGCTACATCCTGTATTACGCGGATCATCGCGGTATGCTGGCTGATCCCGATCCCGCTGCCACCATCAAAGTCAAACACGGCGACTTTGGCTATGAAGACTTTGTCAATCCCAGCAGCAGCACAGGCGCTTCTAACAGCACTCTGGATGGCGGCGAAGACGTGAACGGCGATGGCAAGCTGCAGACCTATGGCGCAGGCAATCTCGGTAATGCATTCGCAATCGCGAACGGAGATCCAACCCTATCCCTGGATTGCTCCGGCGCAGGCCGTATGAATCGTGTCAGTGGCGCGCGCCACGCTATTGTGATTGAAAATGGGACCCTGGGTAACTTGCCCATCAACTTTCCCGCCGGCACAGGAGGGTTCACCGTCGCCAGTGAAGAGCCTGCCTACATACTTGGCAACTACAACGCAAACGATTCCTCACCTGTGCTGATACCGGGGACACCAGTTTCGCTCGGTGACCCGCACGCCTCATCGGCGGTAATTGCCGACACCGTTACCCTGCTCTCAAAGAACTGGAACAATGAGCAGAGCATGTTCAACCCGCGTCTCGCAGGGGGCATTCCGGCGGCCACCGCGAGTTGTCCCGCGACTGCATCTCTACTAGCCAGCGCCACCGGCAACGGAACGGGCAGAAAAGCGTGTACAACGTGGTATAGAGTTGCCATAGCATCCGGTAAGAGCATTCCCTTTGCACAGCCTTCGGGTGCCGGCAATGACTTTGGAACTGATGGCGGTGTCCATAACTTCCTGCGCTATCTGGAGGATTGGGGCGGACAGAAGTTGATCTATGAAGGATCGCTGGTAAGTCTCTATTCCGCCCAATATGGAGTAGGGACGTTTAAATGCTGCAACACGGTCTATAACCCGCCGGATCGGCGCTACGAATTCGACGTTGATTTCACCGATCCCAGCAAGATGCCTCCGGGAACCCCGAGGTTTATTGACGTGGTGAACGTTGACATGACGCAGGACCTGAAGCCACGCTAGCGCAAGCGCTATTTCAATCCCGCGGTAAAGTGCGTGTGGCCATAAGTGCCGGTCATTCTGATCGGCACTTCTGCGCTCGCGCCTTTTTTCTTTTTCTTGTAAAACGGATCGAGTACTTTCAGGAAGATCGATTTCGCTCCTGTGGAAGCTTGTGAGACCGTCGCCAGCATGCGCATTTTGCCTCGCATGTCCACGCGCTTGGTCAGCAGGCTATACGTGCCTTTCATGTCAGCCTGAGCGCCCGGCACCGCGAATGAAACAGGCGAAAACGTAGCTACGCCGTCCTTCATTACCACGTCTCCATTCAGGTCAGTCATCACTCGCTCAAAACCGTTTTCATCGTCGTCCTGGTCGTAATCCTTCTCTTTGTCTTTTTTCCCTTCAGCGCGTTCACTGAGCTGGTCAACATCCTTCTGGGTATTGGTTGACGTGAAGCGTGCGCGGCTGATATTGAAATTCCCGGTCAGGCGCACGCGCTCTTTAAATGGCCTGTGTTCCTGTAGAAGCACAATCTGGGTTTGGAACACAACCGGGCCAAGCATGGGTGAAGCTTTGGCGCCAGAGAAGAGAAGAATCAAGTCCTGAATCTCACCATGGCCGTGCATCACGTCAAGCGTTACAGTCTTCGGTTTGCCGGAAACGCTGCCATGTGCGATTAAGTTGGTGTTACCTAATCGGGCTTCGAGCAAAGGCAAAGCCACATCGCCATTTTTCATGTCCACGACACCACGAAATTG
>DASXIL010000137.1:0-7212 GCA_036497985.1 Candidatus Angelobacter sp.
TCCCAGTACGCAGCCGAATCCGCGGCAATTGCAGGCTGGAATCGAAAATTCGCAACCGGGGCGATGGCTTCAAAAAAAATGCAATAGCCCACGATGAGATAGACGACAAACAGGCCCATCACCAACCACACGCGAAGTGGCCGGGGGGCGAAGATGCTTGGTGGGGCGATGGGCGGTAGTTGCGGCATCCGGGACTTAGATGATTTTACCGTTATCTGAGCGCAATACGGATGCCGAGTTATTCGCTAGGCGGATGCCTTGTTCGCAAAGATGTTTCCGAGCCGGCGGATTTCAGCCCCTACGCCACGCAATTTTTCCTCGATCCGCTCGTAGCCGCGATCGATGTGGTAGACGCGATCCAGGATCGTCTCACCCTCGGCGACCATCGCCGCGAGGACGAGCGAAGCGGAAGCGCGCAGATCAGAGCACATCACTGCCGCGGAAGAGAGCGGAGACTTGCCGCGTATGGTTGCGGTACGCCCATCGACCTTGATGTTTGCCCCCATGCGGGCCAGCTCCTGGACATGCATAAAGCGGTTCTCAAATATGTTCTCCACCACGACGGACGTGCCATCCGCCTGCGTGGCCAGGGCCATGTACTGCGCCTGCATATCCGTGGGAAAGCCGGGATACTCCTCGGTGGTGATATCCGCACTGCGCAGATTGCCTTCGCTGCGCACCCGGATGGAGTCGCCTTCGATATCCAGACGCACGCCGCATTCCTGCAGTTTGGCAACGACTGAACTCAGATGCGCAGGATTGCACTGGGTCACGCGGAGATCGCCTCCGGTGATTGCTCCTGCGAGGAGGAATGTTCCGGCCTCGATGCGGTCCGGATTGATGCGATGGCGCGTGCCGTGCAGCTTATCGACGCCACGGACACGGATGACGCTCGATCCGGCGCCCTCAATCTTTGCCCCCATGGATACCAGCATTGCCGCCAAATCGGTCACTTCGGGCTCGCGCGCACAGTTCTCCATCACTGTTTCGCCGTCCGCAAGTACCGCAGCCATCAGCAGGTCTTCCGTGCCGGTCACGGTGATCTTGTCGAACAGGATGTGCGCGCCTTTCAGCCGTTCGGTGCGCGCCTCCAGGTAGCCATGCTCCTGCGTGATGGTCGCGCCCATCGCCTCGAGTCCCTTGATGTGCAGATCAATGGGGCGGCCGCCGATGGCGCACCCGCCCGGCATCGCAACACGGGCGAGTCCGGCACGAGCAATCAGGGGGCCAAGAACGAGCGATGACGCACGCATCGTCTTGACTATCTCGTATTTTGCGACAGGGTCAGACAGCACGCGACAGCAGATGGAAGTGCGATGCTGCGCGCGACCGTATCCGAGTTCTACCTCCGCGCCCATGGAGACGAGCAACTTGCGCTCAGTCTGAATGTCGCGGACATCGGGAATATTTTCCAGAATCACGGGCTCATCGGTCAGGATGGCGGCGGCCATCGCTGGTAAAGCGGCATTCTTGGCGCCGCTGATGCGTACGCTTCCCACCAGGGGATTGCCACCACGAATTACAAATTTATCCATAAGACTCTCTGCCGCAACGGCCGCGTTCCTGAAGTCAATCCGGATGGTCCGACTGCGCGAGACTGGCTTTCTGAAGCCAGGGTCGCCCACAGACAGCAGCGTCTCTGCCCTGCTTGAACTGCCGTTCGGTGACTTGGGAACCAGCTTCATTTTAAATGACCCCGTTCGATCGCCTCTCGGACATTACCCTTAACGCTGTTGAGTCTTTTGGCGGCTTGGGTGCGAGACAGGCCGGTCTTTAGCATAATCAGAGCTGTGGCCACCTGATTGTCCGCCGCTTCAAGAGTTTTGTATGCAGTTTGGCGGTCAACCCCAGCAGCTTTTTCTAAAACATTCAGCCCTCGTTCCATTAACTTATGATTCCTGGTATGGACATTCACCATGAGATTGCCATAGATATATCCAAGACGGGCCATTGCTCCTGTAGTCAGCAGGTTCAGGGCCATCTTCTGTGCAGAACCGGCCTTCATGCGTGTAGAACCTGAAACCGCTTCCGGGCCAACGTCGATAACGATCTCAATATCGGCACGTGCGCCCATCTCTGAACTACGATTGCAGACCACCACAATGGTTTTGGCCCCTTTCTTGCGTGCATGTTCCAGAGCACCCAAGGTGTAAGGGGTCCGGCCGCTGGCAGCAACTCCCACCACCACATCGTTCTTGCCCGGTTTGCGCCTGGACATATCTTTACGTCCGCTGGCGCTGGAATCTTCACTGTATTCGGCGGCATGGCCGAGGGCTCTATCGCCTCCGGCAATTACGTACTGGACGGTCCTGGGATCAGTGTTGAAGGTTGGGGGACACTCGGCGGCATCGAGCGCAGCAAGGCGGCCACTTGTGCCGGCGCCTACATAAATGAGCCTTCCACCGCTGCGAATCGCATCAGCAATAGCGTCAATGGCCTGTGCGATCTGGGGCAAAGCCAGCTCTACGGCTGCGGCCACTTTGTGGTCTTCGCGGTTGATGACGCGGGCAATCTCCAGCGCGGAGAGCGTATCGAGGCCGGCGGAAGCGGCGTTCTGCTGCTCTGTCCGGAGATCACGGAGTTTGGATTTGCGAGGACTCACGCCGTTCAATACCTTAAAGCGCCTCAATGACTGCATCGTGGAAAGCGGGCCGAATTTGCTTAATGAACTGCGAACCACGGTCCGGCCAGGTGCGATTGGTTAAAAGAGTGATAGAAAGTTGACGATCAGGATCAATCCAGAGTGAAGTACCTGTATAGCCCAAATGGCCATAGGAGCGCGAGGAAAAATATCTTCCGGACTGAGACGGTTGGGAGGGTGTATCCCATCCCAAAGCGCGTGAGGCGCCGGGAGGTGAGTCCTGTCGGCGGGTAAAAATTTCCAATGTTTTCTTTTTTACCAGGGGCGAGCCGCCTTGCAACATGCACTGTGCAAAAACTGACACGTCCAGGGCAGTGGAGAAACAGCCGGCATGGCCGGCCACCCCGCCCATGACGGAAGCGTTTTCATCGTTGACTTCACCCTGGATCAGGCGATGTCGGAAAGTGCGGTCGTCTTCCGTGGGCGGGATTGCGAGCTTCAGGTCAGCTGGCGGGTTGAAGCAGGTATGGCCGAGATTGAGTTTGGCAAAGATCTCACGCCGGCAGAACTGGTCAAGAGACTCGCCGGAAAGCTTCTCGATTGCCTCTCCCAGCAGAATAAAGCCAATATCGCTGTATTCTGCGCGGGTCCCAGGATCGGCAGCGAGGGGGACCTGGAGGGCCTGTCTCAGGAGTTCGTCCTTATTATGGGCGGTCTGAAAGAGCTTGATATAGGCAGGCAGGCCGGATGAATGCGCCAGCAGCATGTGGACCGTGACCTGGCGGCGGGCATCTTTTTGTCCCGCGCCGCTTTCGGCGAATTCAGGCAGAAGCTCGACCAAAGGCTGGTCGAGTCTGAACAGTCCGCGATCATACAGGATCATGCTGGCCGTAGTGGTGGCTATAACCTTGGTGACTGAGGCTAGATCGTAAACGGTCTCAGCCTGCACGGCTGGAGATGATTTGTCGTAAGTGAAATGCCCGAGGCCCTTGTAGGCAATCAGCTTTCCTTGATGAGCGATGGCGACGGCTACGCCGGGAAAGGCGTGTTGGCGGATGGCGGAGCGAAGGATGCTAAAAGTACGCTGGAATTGGTTGTCCTGCTGGCTGAGCGAATGGGACAGCGTGCTGTTGGTACTTTGGTGCAGAAAATCCCCTCGTGTTGCTTTTGTTTTCGGTT
The DNA here is from genome assembly GCA_036497985.1 of Candidatus Angelobacter sp. GTDB lineage: Bacteria > Acidobacteriota > Terriglobia > Terriglobales > Acidobacteriaceae > Angelobacter. The sequence goes on from DASXIL010000137.1 coordinate 3,761, forward strand.
TATAACACACTCAGTTCACAGATGACATTCCCGCGCAAAGCCATAGGCTACATTTCCATCATTATTTTGGCTGTCTTAAGTCTTTCGGCTTTTGGCGCGCCTGCGCCTGCGGCCAAGAAAAAGAAGCCTGCGGCGGAGACCAAGGAAACGGCCAACTTTTCTCCGGTCGATTTGCTAGTGCAGGAGCAGATCAATGACCAGGCCATCACCGGAGCTGTGCTGGTGGTGGGACATGGCGGAAAGATCGTACATCAGAAAGCTTTTGGATTGCGCGCCACCTCGCCGCGTCCTGAAACCATGACGCTGGACACGATTTTTGATCTGGCTTCGTTGACCAAAGTTGTGGCGACCACGCCAAGCGTGATGCGGTTAATCCAGTATGGGCAGGTTCGACTGGACGAGCCGGTGGCGCATTACATTCCTGATTTCGGCATGAACGGAAAAGACGCGGTGACGGTGCGGCAGCTTTTGACGCATTATTCCGGGCTGCGGCCGGACATCGACTTGAATCCTTATTGGGTGGGACGCGACACAGCATTCCGGCTGTCGCATGAAGAAAAGCTACAGGCGCCGCAGGGCTCGATCTTTATTTATAGCGATACCAATTTCATCGTGTTAGGCGAGCTGGTGCAACGGCTTTCCGGCATGCCGCTGGACCAATACGCGGCAGTGCATATCTTCCAGCCGCTGGGGATGAAGCACACTCGCTATTTGCCACCACCAGAATGGAAGAACAAGATCGCAGAAACTTTTACCCCGGACAGAAAACAGATCCTGCGCGGCGTGGTGCATGATCCGCGCGCGGACAGGATGGGCGGCGTGGCTGGACACGCTGGAGTTTTTTCCACGGCGGGCGACCTGGCTCTGTACGCGCAGGCGCTGATCAGCCGCAAGCAAATCCTGGATGGCGACATCATTGAAAAGATGACCACACCGCAACAGCCGCCAAATGCGACAGAGGTCCGCGGGCTGGGCTGGGACATTGATTCTTCGTTTTCATCGAACCGCGGAGCGCTTCTGCCGGTGGGATCATTTGGACACACCGGATACACCGGCACGTCACTGTGGATTGATCCGTATACGAATACGTATGTAATCCTGCTAACGAATTCAGTCCTGCCAAGACAGGGCCCGGCAATTATTTCTTTGCGGGCACGCGTCGCGACGGCGGTGGCGGCTCTGCTGAAACTGGATGTCACCTCTGCTGATCGGGAAAAGCAGCTGGCAATAACCGGATATAACGAAGCGGCCACGGCATCACGTCGGCTGGCCGCACGCAATGGACATGTGCTGACCGGCATTGACGTTCTGGAGCAGGACAATTTTGCTTCTCTGAAGAAGGACAAGGAGCAAATGACGATTGGCCTGCTGACGAACAATACAGGAGTGGACGGGCAGGGCAAAAGGACGATTGACGTGCTGGCGGCAGCGCCTGGCGTGAAACTGGCAGCGATATTCGCGCCGGAACACGGAATCTTTGGCGCGCAAGATGACCTGAAAGTTCAGAACACGACTGACACAGTGACAGGCGTTCCGGTCTATTCGATGTATGGCGGCACAGACGCAAAGAAGCGGCCGCCGCTGGACGTGCTCAAAACGCTGGATGCGGTGGTCTTTGATGTTCAAGATGCAGGAACCAGGTTCTATACCTATCCGGCAACGCTGGGCTACCTGCTGGAGGCGGCGGCACAAACGAATACCGAGGTAATCGTGCTGGACCGGCCCGATCCGATCAACGGATCGTTTGTGCAGGGCCCGATTTCGCAAACCGAGTTCGCCGCGTTTACCAACTACCATCCCGTACCTATACGACACGGCATGACGATGGGCGAACTGGCCCAGATGTATAACGTGGAGAGAAAGATCGGCGCGCAGTTGCGTGTGATTCCGATGCAGGGCTGGCTGCGTGGCGACTGGTTCGATTCTACCGGCATTGTCTGGATCAACACATCGCCGAATTTGCGGTCAGTGAACGAAGCGGAGTTATATCCCGGCGTGGGGATGGTGGAGGGCACGAACCTCTCTGTGGGACGGGGAACCGATACTCCATTTGAAGTGCTGGGCGCTCCGTGGATCGATGCCCGCGCGTTTTCCGACTATTTGAATGCACGGCTGATTCCCGGTGTACGTTTTGTGCCGGTCACATTTACACCTGTCAGCGGGCCATACCAGAACCAGCTATGCAAGGGCGTGAATATTATCGTTACTGATCGCACGGCCCTGGACGCTCCGGAAATGGGAATCGAGCTGGCGGCGGCACTGAAAAAGCTGTATCCCGATAATTGGAAGATTGAGCGTATGCTCGGCCTGCTTGCCAATCGCCAGGTTTTTGAGGCAGTGGTGAACGGAGAAGATCCGCGCAGCATCGCGCAGGGCTGGCAGGATGAGCTGGAGAAGTTTAAAGAGATAAGGCAGAAGTATCTTTTATATAAGTAATGGATGTTCACCGCGGAGGCGCGGACGCGCGGAGAAGAGCAAATCGAAACCTTGCCACGGATAAACACGGATGCCACAGAGAAAGCAGGGAAGCAGCTCGGATTGAAGCAGAGAATTTCCTGAACGAGAAGACAAGCACACTGCAGCACTGCAAAGGTGGTTCGAATATACTTCCGTGCATGGACCTGCACATCGGCACATCAGGATGGTCATATGCGAGCTGGAAGCCGGCATTCTTTCCGGAGAAGCTGCCGTCGAAACGCTTTCTTGAGTTTTATGCAACGCGGCTGAATGCAGTCGAGTTGAACGCCACGTTTCGCCGCATGCCGACGGCCAGCGCCATCGCCGGATGGGTTGGCGTGACGCCACCAGATTTCCGCTTTGCCGCCAAGGTGCATCAATCCATCACACATTTCAAGCGGCTCAAGGATTGCGACGATTCATTCCGATTTTTTCTGCAAAGCCTGGAGCCGATGCGGCAGTCGGGCAAGCTGGGGCCGATATTGATCCAGACGCCGCCGAACCTGAAGGCTGATATTGATCTGCTGCGGACGTTTGCGCAGCTCCTGCCGCAGGCCTATAGGTTTGCCTTTGAGTTCCGGCATGAGAGCTGGTTTACAGACGCGGTGTATGAGATTTTGAAGAGCAAGAATGCGGCGTTGTGCTGGGCGGAGAGCGAAAAAATTGTTGTGCCCAAGGTGGCGACGGCAGACTTTTTGTATTACAGGTTTCGCGAGCCGGAGTACAGCACGCCCGATCTACAAAAAGTGGCGGAAGAGTTGAAGACGCAGAGCGCGGAGCGCGAGGTGTTCGCGTTTTTCAAGCATGAAGAGCAGCCGGAGAGCGCCTTGAATGCGGTGACGGTGGCGCGGTTGAATGCGATTGAAGAGAAGACGTTCGTGATGCCGGAGAAGAAGACGGGGAAGAGGAACACTGCAAAATAGGAGTTGCCCTCCTTCGCGCCTCCTCAGTCGCGGCGCTTCCTCGGAGGCGCTCAGGAGGGCAACGATGAGTGG
>DASXIL010000138.1:0-6799 GCA_036497985.1 Candidatus Angelobacter sp.
CGTGATCAACAAGAAATTCGGTTCCCCCGTCATCACCAAGGACGGCGTGACCGTGGCCAAGGAAATTGAACTGGGCGACCACCTGGAAAACATGGGCGCACAGATGGTGCGTGAAGTGGCCAGCAAGACCAGCGACGTTGCCGGAGACGGCACCACCACCGCAACCGTCCTGGCCTAGGCTATCTATCGTGATGGCGTAAAGACTGTGGCTGCGGGCGCAAACCCAATGGCCCTGAAGCGCGGCATTGAGCGCGCTGTCAACACGATCTGCGGAACAATCGGCAAGGACGGCGAACGCAGCAAGGGCTTCCTGGATAGCTTCTCCAAGCCCGTCAGCGGCGACATGATTGCCCAGGTAGGCACCATTTCCGCCAACAACGACGAAACCATTGGCCGCATCATTGCCGAAGCCATGAAGAAAGTCGGCAAAGACGGCGTAATCACCGTGGAAGAGTCCCGCACCATGGAAACGAGCCTGGAAGTGGTGGAAGGCATGCAGTTTGACCGCGGCTACCTCTCTCCTTACTTCGTGACCGACCCTGAGCGCATGGAAACCATTCTTGACGACGCGCTCATCCTCATCAACGAAAAGAAAATCAGCACCATGAAGGACCTGCTCCCGATCCTGGAACAGGTGGCCAAGCAAGGCCGTCCGCTGCTGATCATCGCTGAAGACGTGGATGGTGAAGCGCTGGCGACCCTGGTGGTGAACAAGCTGCGCGGCACGCTGCAAGTTTGCGCTGTAAAGGCTCCAGGCTTCGGCGATCGTCGCAAGGCCATGCTGCAGGACATTGCAATCCTGACCGGCGGCAAAGCCATCACGGAAGATCTGGGCATCAAGATGGAAAGCATCGAGATCACTGACCTGGGCCGCGCCAAGAAGATCACGATCGACAAAGACAACACCACGATCGTGGAAGGCAAAGGCAAAGGCTCTGAGATCGAAGGGCGCGTACGCGAACTCCGCAGCCAGTCCGAGAAAGCCACCAGCGACTATGACCGCGAGAAACTGCAGGAGCGGTTGGCGAAACTGGTGGGTGGCGTTGCCGTGATCAAAGTCGGCGCCGCGACCGAAACCGAAATGAAGGAAAAGAAAGCCCGCGTGGAAGACGCGATGCATGCGACCCGCGCTGCCGTGGAAGAAGGCATTGTCCCCGGTGGTGGCGTTGCCCTGGTACGTTGCCAGTCGGCTCTCGAAGACCTCAAGTTCAAGAATGACGATGAGGAAACCGGTGCGGAAATCGTGCGTCGCGCCCTGGAAGAGCCTCTGCGCCAGATCGTCGCCAACTCCGGCGAAGAGGGTGCAATCGTTGTGGGCAAGATCCGCGACTCAAAAGACAATAACTATGGCTACAACGCTCAGACTGACAAGTTTGAGGACCTGGTTAAGGCCGGCGTGATCGATCCTACCAAGGTGACCCGCACCGCCCTGCAGAACGCGGCTTCCATCGCTGCTCTGATGCTGACTACCGAAGCTCTGGTCTCCGACGTTCCGGAAGACAAGAAAATTCCGGCAGGCGGCGAGCATGGTGGCGGCTATCCGGGAATGTAATTCGACAAGCTGTTAGCTCCAGCAATTAGCCCCCGCAGAAATGCGGGGGCTTTTTTATGTCGCTTCGCTCCAACCCGCTCGACAGCCTCTTCGCGCTCTGAAATTAATCTGCACTTGTGGCAGGCGGCTCGGCACGCAAGTCGGCCTCGCCCGCCTTCGTTAACCGCGAACCATCTTGTGGCTGCGCGGCAAACCTCTACAGGTACTGCCTCGCCGCAACGCATTAATACTCCTGCCTCGGGAACGCAGCGCCACATGGGCCTAGCCGCATAGATGTTCTTCTTTGTCGCTCATCGCCTCGGAATGGGTTCATTGGCGAGCCAGCGATTTTCATTGTCAAAAAAAAAGCGCACCGGCCTCGGCCGGTGCGCTTGTAACTTGCAGTGAGTTTAGAACTGGAACTTCACTGCGAATTGCAACTGGCGAGAAGAGCCAGAATCGCCATTTGGGAAGCGCGTGCTGCTAATAGTGGAAAAGGTTGTGAACTGGTTGCCTGGGTTGTTCGTTGCCGGGTTAGACACGACCGGAACGAGTGGCTGCAGAGACGCGGCCAGAAAACCTCCGGACCCTCCAGGTTGGCCGTAGTTCGGATGGTTGAACAGATCGAATGCGTCGGCACGAATCTGCAGATTCAACTTCTCGGTGATCTTCGTGTTCTTAGCCAAGCTCATGTCCATATTTGTGAATCCGGGCCCGTATACGCTATTGCGACCCACATTGCCAAATGTGAGAGTGCCGGGAGCACAGGTTGGTGTTGCTGTCGTGCTCGTCGTAGTCAACGTGCAAGGAACCGACAACACACTGGGATTGGATATCCACTGTCCTAATGGGTTGCCGCTGGTCTTGATTGGACCGCTGGCGTTAGGAGTTATCGTGCTGCCAACACCATTGAAGCTGGACGAGTTGAATGCAACCAGATTAAACGGGTTACCGGTCTGCCAGCTGAAGATGGGCGCGATTTCCCAGCCACTGACCAAGCGATTGCTCTTGAAGGGCAGATCATAGATGGCGTTCACAACGAAACGATGACGAGCATCAAAGTCAGAGCTGCCACGGCTAAGGAAGATGTCATTGCTGTTTTGAACCTGAATACCGCCGTTGTTCCGCGAAACATCGTCGATTGAATGCGAATAGGTATACGAAGCGTTGAACTGCAACCCGTGCGCAGTCTTTTGCGTCGCAGTTACCCACAGGGCGTTGTAGATGGAATTGCTGCCGCTCTCGCGTTCGGTAAAGCTTGCAGCCAACGGCGAATTGGCAAAGGCCGGGCTGTTAGGCGCAAGACGCTGGAACGGCAGGTGAGTATTCGTTGCACCTGTGGCGACTTGGCCAAGCAGGTTCGTCTGGTTAGCGTTGATATCGTTTTCAAGGTGCGTGCCCTTGTTTCCGAAGTACCCCACCATCACTGAAGAACTTTTGCCGACTTGCTGCTGGATATTCAGATTGAAGGACTGCACGTTGGCATCTTTGAAGTTGGGATTGACAAAAATCGGAGCGATGCTGGCAGGTGTTGGGCTGTTGTAAAGCGTCTGCGTCGCAGCAAAGCTCTGCTGGGTTGCAATACTGAGAGGTATCACAAAACTTGGGTTGTTGTTCAGCAGGCCGGTCACGATTCCAGTGATCGGCTCGTCAACCTGATAGGCGTATCCGCCACGCAGCACGGTTCTGCCGGTATGGAAGACATCCCACGCAAAGCCGACGCGGGGCTGGAAATTCTTGTTGCTTTGACCGTAGGGTTCGTTCGTCGGAACCAGCATGCTTCCAAAAGCTCCGCCGGGAACAAAATTAAAGAAGCGATTGCTGGCTTCAGTCGGTGTCATATTCCAGGCGTAACGCATTCCCAGTTCGAGCGTAAGGTAAGGCTTGAACTTGAAGCTATCCATGCCATAGAAGTCCAGCGAGTTTACATTGATACGGTTGGCGACATTGCCAATGTTCCTGGCTGAGGAGTCAACGTTGCCATTGATGAAATTAGTTGGATTGTTGAACACCAGCTGGCCGGGATCGCCGTTGAAGTTGCCGTTGCGGAAATCACGGTATTCACCGCCGAATTTGAACGAATGGCGGCCCCGGACGTAGCTGAGGTTGTCCGAGAAGACTGAAGTCGTGTCGCCGCGCCCCTGTGGAAAACCGCGCTCATCGCCGAAGGTCAGGCCCAGTCCGCCAATACTGATGGTGGGCATGAACGCCTGTCTGGGACCAAGCGTGCCAGCCAGTCCCAGGCTGTTCGGGTCAGTGAGGTTGTTGGGGCTGAACAGGATGTGAATGCGATTCACACCGACATTGGCTTCGTTCACGATGGAAGAGCTGAACACGTGGGTTTCGCCCAGAGTGAATACCTGACGATGACCTTCACGGGTATCACCGAAGCCGGGGATGTTGGCGCCCTGTGTGGGCTCCTGGCGAAGGTCTGCCTGATACACGTAGTAACCGTGCAGACGATCCCGATCATTGAAGTTCTGTTGAATATCGATTGTGCCCTGATCAATGTTGACTGGCGCGGTAGCCGAACCCAGGAAAGCCGGCGCTCCGCCAACAGTTCCGTTGGCAGCGGGCACCAAAGCGGCTATGGACTTGACGGTGGCATTCGGGCTGGCCGCTATCTGAGCCAACTGCGCGGGCGTGAATACCAGCGACGTCGTGGTCAGACCCTGGCGATGGCGCTCACCTTCATAGGTGGCAAAGAAAAAAGTCTTGTCTTTGAAGATCGGTCCACCAATGTCGCCACCGAACTGATTGCGCTTGAACGCGCTTTGCGCAAGAGGCGCTCCGGTTGAGCTCAGCCGCGGGTTAAAGGCATTGCGGGCATCAAATGCGCTGTTACGAATGTAGTCGTATAACTCGCCGTGGAACTGGTTTGTACCCGAGCGTGATGCGATGGTTACAATAGCGCCCGCGTTGCGGCCATACTCTGCGCTGTAGGTTGAATTGTCGACTTTGAACTCAGAAACCGTATTGATGGTCGGCTGGAACGTGACCTGGTTTTGAACCATGTCATTCAAATTGATGCCATTTACCATCCAGTTCACGGCATCTTCGCGCATGCCCGCGGTGTTGACCGCGAAAGCGCCCTGGCCGCGCAAAGGCGCGGTAAGGAAGCCATTTTGTGGAGCTGTCACCGTGCCGGGAATCAACAAGGCCAGATCCACAAAGTGCCGACCGTTCAGCGGAAGCTCCTGGACCGTGCGCTGGTTGATCGTCTGGCCAACCGTCATGGTTGTCGCTTCAATGATGGGCGCGGTGGCTTCAACGGTAACAACCTCAGTCGTGCTTGCAACCTTCAAGCCAAAATTCTGCGCCACGTTGTTGCTAACTTCCAGAACGACATTTTTTGCCACCTGCGACTCAAAGCCGCTCATCTCCACCTGAACACTGTAGGCTCCGGGGGGCAGTGCGTCGACTTCATAGAAACCGCTGGCATTGGTGGTAGTGGAACGTTCGATCGCGAGGTTTGCATTCTTGACTATCACTTTGGCGCCAACAACCGCGGCACCACTCTGATCGGAAACTGTCCCTAAAATCTTGGCTGTAGTTTGGGAAAATGCACTCGCTGCGAATACCAAAACAAGCAACGACAGCATTAACGAGGAAAAGGCTACTTTCTTTAACATCTCATCTCCCTCCTAAAGGAAACGGCAAGTTTACCGGCACAAAATCGAGCCCTTAACTTGATAAATCTAAAGTGAAATTAGTTTTTTGTTGAATAGTCTCTAAAATTGCCGATCTACGAAGCTTGATTTGTTTTGTGCAAGCAGAGTTCCATTTCCGGTAGAACGTAAGCAGCTCATTCGATGGAGTTTATGGTTTCAGACGGGCTGTGGAATTCCAATATCAGTAGAGAGGGAATTTAGTGGCTATTGAATTTGGTAGCGAGCGGTCACTGCACGCAAAATAAACTATGCATTCCCGTGTGCAGATCTAATTTGGAACTATTCGAAACATCTATTTTGGCGCGGGGCTGCTTGGCATCGGGAGCCGGCTTCCGCTTGTAGCCCGAGGCCTGATTAAGTTCTCCGCTTGGGCTGGAGTCGCATTCATCACGTCAACAGTAAGCGGACGTTCCAACACCATTTCAAGTGCAGTGTCCTGGTCAATGCGTACGTCCTGACCGCGCGTGAAGAGCACCTGGCCCAAACCAACAGCAGCGCCTGCAAGCCCACCAATGCCTGCGCCTTTTCCGCCTGAAGCCACAGCTCCAATGACGGCGCCGGTAGCGCCCGTCTTGGCAACGGTGCCTGCGTCTTTGCCCTTTTGGCTGTCGGCCTTTACCGTGCCTTCTTTATCAGCGACTGTGCTGTTGCGGGAGCCTGGCGCATTTTCCAACGCTCCAGGCAGATCAATGGTGTATCCGTTGGGAAAAATCATTGTTGTGAAGTTGAACAAGATCTCTGCACGGCCTTTGATTCTTCCGGCACGCTTGACCTGCGCGATCTTGCCTTTCACGTAAGTGCCGGCCGGAATCACAGCCACATTGTCCTGCGTGATGGGAAAACTGGTTTGGCAGTAAACTCCGTCGCCAACTTTGGCGGTCTTGGTATCGATGGGACTCTTTAAGTGAAGCAATACCTGCGTGCCTGCGGGAATGGTCAACTGTTTGACGGACGGATCACTGCCGCTTGCCGAAACAGCGGAATCACTGGTCTTTGAGGAAACGCTCTGGGAGGAAACGGGCTGCGCTGCCACGTTCTGCGCTGGGCCATCTTGGGCAGAAACCGCGATTGCCGATGCCAATAGGAAGAAGATCACGCCACGCATGTGAGTACCTCGCTGGGAAGGTATTGTAGAACTAAGCTAGAACGTAGTCACCTGCTGTTTTTTGCCTGCTCCATTTCAGAAATAATGGCCTTGGCGGCCTGGGCGGGATCTGGCGCGTGGGTAATGGGCCTGCCGACAACAATGTGGCTCACTCCATTGCTGATTGCCTGGGCGGGAGTCGCAGTTCTCTGCTGGTCATTGGTATCTGCGCCTGCCGGACGGATACCCGGCGTGACAATGGCAAAGCCTTCTCCCAAAGCTTTTCTCACCATCAGCGATTCACGTGGAGAAGTAACAATTCCCTGGCAGCCTGCGCTCCGCGCCAGAGAGGCCATGCGCAGGACCTGGTCGGACACGCGCCCAGACACCCCGATTTCCTGCATGTCTTCGTCGTTGAGACTGGTCAGGACCGTGACTGCCAGGAGGTTGAGATGTCCTGCAGCGGCTTCAGTAGCCGCGCGCAGCATGGCAGCTCCACCGCTTGCATGGATT
>DASXIL010000139.1:0-2642 GCA_036497985.1 Candidatus Angelobacter sp.
TGAGCGTAAGTTTCGGCTATTTCTTTCATCTCTTGCGCGTACATCATCACCGAACTCTTCTTCTTTTGTGTAACCCATTCGTGCATGCCACCCTCTTTTTCGGCCTGCGACAGATTCCCTTCAGGAAGATCTAAAGCCGTCCTCCTTAGCCTGCCATCCGGCCCAAGCTGAACTTCAAACAACCGCTGGCTTTCGACTTTGCTTTTGACAGTAATGGTCTCCTGTTCTTGCCAGGTGTACTCTGCAAGCGCTTTCCGGTTTTCGCCTTCAACTGCCCTGATTCCCGCGATTTGCTGTTCCAGAGAGGGACTTTGTGCCGGTAGAGCTAACCATCCCGCCAGCGCGCAGGTGAGGCCCGCAGCTATCCACCAAAGATCACGGGCATTCATACGATGCGGAATCATCTATGTTTTCCAGGCGGTCGCGGGAATTAAGCGCAAACAGGAAAGAGGGCGAATTAGCCCGCTCTAGACCGCGTTCCCGCGGAATTTGATTACTGCCCTTCCAGTGCAGCTCCACGTGCTGAAATGCGTTTTAGCTATGGCGAAGGACCCAGCGTTGACCTGCTTGGTTTGGACTGCGTGCAGTCCTCAAGTGACGATTGTGGACCCAATTTGAACCGCCGGGAAGACCGATTCGATCAAGATCACTGACGCCTGCCTGAACTAGGAAAAGAATTGAGGCCACGTCAGTTGGGAGAACCTCGTATCGATGCTTCCCGGCTGGTCTCTTCCACAATAAGCATTCGCGCCGCTTGAAAGAGCTGGGAAAAATAACAGGCAGGCACTGCGATTGTTGCGCAAAGGCAAATGGTCCAATTGTGATCTGCCACGGTTTCCGCTTCATTCCCTTGGCCATAACAGCGCAGCAGCGAGTAAGGGCCGCCATGATCGACATTGCCGCGCTTACAAGAGGGTGATATTTGGCCGGCCATTGCCATCGTTTGCCTGAAGCTCAGGTTCGTAGCAATAGCAAGAGAATCATGCAAACCAAAATGATGATCAAAGTAAGCTTTCGCAGCGTTGGCCAATCATATTTGGGGGCATCGAGGAGCACGAACTCACCTCCTTGAAGAGGAGCCGAGCAGGATATATGCGGGAGATGCTCCCGGTAGTCAGTAGGTGAATCTAGGTAACGGATTGCATTCCACACGGAAGCAGCCGTATGCAACTCCTGTTGCCCCATTCGCGTCTGCTGACTTCGGTGCGCCATCGATTCGTATCACAATCCAATTCGGCATCATTTTAGTTTTGCAATTGATCGTCATTCGACTGGTAGGTTTGACAGGTTAGGTCTCATCACAGCATTGCAGCCTTGACACTTTTGACAGTTTCTGGCCTTTGCGCCCCAAGCTAGGCTCCTGAAGAATCGTCTTTTTAAGCAGCTTTTGACTTGATTTCAGCCACACTGGCGACTGCTCGCCGAGGACCAATCATGAATGCATTTACAGGTTCACGCTTCTTCTTGTGTTTACTTTCGCTTGCTGCGTTTCCGTCCTGGATGTATGGGCAAACAACCGCGAACCAGACGGATGCACAAGCCCTTCAACAACAGGTGGACAGCTTGAAAACGCAGATCGCAGATCTCGAGGACAAGATCAAGAACCTGCCATCCACCGGTCCTGCAACTCCAGACAGTTCGGGCGCTCCGCAGGCAACAGGGGGGGACGCGCAGCAAGGCGGCAAGACCTCAGAAGCTGCAAAAGAGCTGAAGACTGAACAAACGGAGAGCAAGGCCACGGCAGACTATAAGATGTTTTCAGAAGACGAAGAAGCCGCGGCACGTTACGACAATGTGCCTCTTGATCCCCGCTATCCAAATTATTTCCGGCTGCCCGGAACAAAAACGTTCATGAAAATCGGCGGCTACGCCAAGAGCGACCTTACTTTCGACCCGCGTCCCGCGGGAGACCAGGAACGGTTTATCCCGGCCAGCATTCCCATTCCAGCGCCCGCTGCCAACGTCAGCAACTCAACTGTTTCAGTGCGTCCCAGTCGTATCAACGTCGATTTTCTAGTGCCCATTGAAAAAGAGCGGGCGCTGAGGTTCTTTTTTGAAATGGACTTTTTCGGCTCGAGTTCTACGACTCCACGACTGCGCCATGTCTACGCGCAAGGGAAGAACGTGTTGATAGGCCAGACATTTTCCAACTTCATGGATCCAGACGCCGGGCCAGATACCTTGGATTTTCAAGGCCCAAATAGTCAGGTATCGATACGCAATCCGCAGGTGCGCTACACGCATCGCTTTGGCAAGGCAACCACCGCCAGCATATCCGTTGAAAAGGCCTCTTCTGATGTGGCGTTTAAGACCCCTGATTTCAACGCTCAACCCAACAGCCCCAGTCCCGATGGGACCGTACAAATACGGCACGAAATGAGTCGCGGCCATGTTCAGTTCGCCGGGTTGTTCCGGGACATTTCGGCTTCTTTGCCTGACGGGCGCAGTGACTCTGTTTTCGGATGGGGTTTCAACCTGGCTGGGCTGTTCAAAACTATCGGCAAGGATGCGTTCGTTTACCATGGCGCCTATGGCAACGGCATTGAGAGGTACATCAATGACACATCCGGATTAGGAATCGATGCAGCCGTAATAAGCGTGCAAAACCCTCATCTTGAAGCAGTGCCTGCCATTGCAACCTA
>DASXIL010000140.1:0-2067 GCA_036497985.1 Candidatus Angelobacter sp.
CCTTTAAACAGCACCGTGTCGCCGGGACGCAGCAGCGGAAGCAGCCGATCTTTCAACTCGTTGGCCGAGTTCACTTGCAGGACGTTGCCTTCAGGACGCACGCGCTTGTATCCCTCTGCGGTGGTGGCAAGCTCGCCATTGCCGACAAGAAAGAGATGGCTGAATCCGCATTCGGCAGCCTGCGCGCCAACTTGTGCATGTTCACGGGCAGAGTTGGAGCCAAGCTCGCGCATGCCGGCAAAGGCAAACATTTTTCTTCCGCTGCGCGATGCGCCCAGCGTGGCCGAACGCAATGCCGCATGTACTGAGATGGGATCGGAGCTGTAACCGTCATTGATAATGCGAATGCCCTGCGGCGACGACCATAGCTCCATTCGTGTCGACGTGGGAGCATAGTTATCGAGCGCCGTGGCGATTTCTTCCAGCGGCACGCCCAGAAGATGTGCTGCGGTTGCGGCAAAATGCAGATCGGCAATGATTTCTGGCGAGCGCGTCTTAGCCGTCACACTCCGAGCGTCCTGCGAAGGCACACTCAATTCCAGAACTTGGCCGTCAGCGCTGAGCGATACCGGCTTGAGCGAAAGCAATTCGTTCTTACCGCCAATCCTGTGAATCGGGCATGGGATTTTTTTTGCTGGAGCGTGGAGCGCCGGCTCGTCCGCAGGCAGCAGCAGCCAGCCGTCCTCTGGAAGTCGCTCGAACAGCGTCATCTTTTCTTGCGCAATGCCTTCGCGGCCGCCGAACGCGGCCACGTGGGCGAGACCAATATTGGTGAGAATGCCATAGTCGGGCCGCGCGATCTCTTCCAGAGCCGCCATTTCTCCGGGAGCAGAGATGCCGACTTCAAGGATCACCAACGGCTCAGGCTTCTCCGCCGAAAGCACCGCCAGCGGAAGTCCAAGCTGGCTGTTATAACTGCCCGGCGACGCAAGCACCTGCCTGCCTGCAAGCAAAGATTTCAAAGCGTCTTTAACGATCGTCTTGCCATTGCTGCCGGTAATCGCCAGCACACGCTGAAAGTATTCACTGCGGTGCAGGCGCGCCAGCGCTTGCAATCCGCGCAGTGGATCGGGCAGCACGATTACCGGCCACGCGGGATCAAGCGCCAACCCAGCTGAATGATCCTGCGCGATCAGCGCTGCGCTTGCGCCGTTGCGGAATGCATCGGCAAGAAAACGATGGCCGTCAGTCTGCTGGCCTTTCAGGGCAACAAATAGCGCGCCGGGAGCCGCGCCGCGCGAATCAGTACAGACGCGGTCGATCGTGGGCGAGGAAGGAGCGCCACGCAATTCGCCACCGATCTCATTGGCAATACGCTCAAGTTTCGTCGGAATCAAATGTTCAGCGCTCCGGTATGCACAGTGTACGGGATTTCACTTAGCCGTGGCAGCGGCCATGAGAACCGGGCATCAGAAAAGTACTCTGCATCATTTAGAATTAAGACTAGAACTCTTCATAAAATTCATGGCCAGTATTTATCAAAAATGGATGTATGCGTGGGAGACCCGTCTTACCACGCGCGACACAAACCGGGTGGTGCGCCCGCTGGAATGGGGCATGGAATGGGCGCGTCGCTGGCCTCTGGTCAACGGCAACTTTCCCAGCTCAGAGGAACATTTTGAAAGCTACCTTCATGAGTTGAACGACCACATTGTCGCCAATAGTGACGAGTTTTTTGCTTACACCACGCCGCAGGCCTTCCGTCTGGAAACGCGGAAGATCGAGCTTTTTCCCACCGGCAGCAATGCCAATGACAAAGTTCCCAAGGGCGATGGCACGTTCCTGCGCTTTACTTCGCCTGCGCCTTCCTTGCATCCAGAAAATGACCTTGTAAATGCCCGCTGGTTTCCGGCAAAAGGGAATCGTGCTGTCATCGTGTTGCCGCACTGGAACGCCAATGGCATTGCTTATAACGCGCTTGGGCCCATCCTGAACCGCTTTGGCATCTCCATGCTGCGCCTGAGCAAGCCCTATCACGACATTCGCCGCCCGCAAGAGACTGCCCGCTCTGACTACGCTGTCTCTCCCAACATCTGCCGCACGTTGGACGCTGCGCGACAGGCTGTG
>DASXIL010000141.1:0-4802 GCA_036497985.1 Candidatus Angelobacter sp.
AACACTCTCAAGCGGTTTGGAGCGAAGCGACAACTTAAACGGTCTTCGCCACGTCCGCTTCAGGAACTTCAGCCGGCGTCGCAGTCTCCGATTCCGGAGCCTTTCTCACCTTGCCTCCCAGGACTTCTTCCATGTTCAGCTGTTCTTCTTCAGCCAGGTCGGCAGAGGTGGGAGCAGACTGGCCCTGATTGGCAGCGGCAGCGCGCGCTTCACCGGCGGCAGCAGCATCGGCGATTTCTGCGCCCTGCTTGTCCGTGGCAGCCTGTACGCCTTCAGCAATGGAGTCGGCAACTTTCGAAGCAAACAACCGGATCGCTCTCAGCGCGTCGTCATTGCCCGGGATGACCCAGTCAACTTCCGTGGGATCGCAATTCGTATCAACTACGGCAACCACCGGAATACCCAGCTTGCGGGCTTCTTTCACCGCAATGGCTTCCTTATTGGAGTCGATCACAAAGACCACGTCCGGCAGGCGCGTCATAGTCTTGATGCCGGCCAGGTTGGCCTGCAGGTGCTTGCGTTCGCGCTCCAGCTTGATGACTTCTTTTTTCGGCAGCAGCTCGTAGCGGCCATCCGTGGCCATCTCGTCGAGCTCTTTCAGCCGTTTCACTGATTTCTGTACGGTGACCCAGTTGGTCAGCAATCCGCCTAGCCAGCGGTTGTTCACATAGAACATTCCGCAGCGTCCGGCTTCTTCTGCAATTGCGTCCTGGGCTTGCCGTTTGGTGCCGACGAACAGCACAGTCCGGCCGTCCGCGGCAGCATCCTGCACAAACTTGCTCGCGTCCTTAAACATCTTGAGCGTCTTCTGCAGGTCGATGATGTATATGCCGTTGCGTTCCCCAAAGATGTATTCCTTCATCTTGGGGTTCCAGCGCTTGGTCTGGTGGCCAAAGTGGACACCCGCCTCAAGCAGCTCTTTCATGGTGATGTTAGCCAAAATACCTCCTTATTGAATTGCATCCTCCGCGATAGATCTTGCTCGCTCGGGATTTATTCCCTGCTCCGCTCCCGTTGGTGCGGGAGGGAAGATTTTTCGTCCCGATTATCAACCGCCCAACCTGCCGCCGGGACGCCATGGCAGGGGGCAAACCTGAAAACTTATCGATTCACAACTCGTGTGGCACAGCCGCCCCCGGCTGTGCTGTTCGATCTCTGACTTGTGGACCGCAGGCTACCGGGGTACCCGACAAGCCCGCTTTTGGCTTGTTGGGGTAGAGACGCCCTCGCCTGCGCATCCATACATCTGATATGTGGCACAGGCCCGGGGTCCCTACCGCACCGCTTTTTGTGCGGTGGGGTGGAGGTACTCTTGCCTGTGCGCTTCCTGCAAAACAAACAGGACGGCCGCGCCATCCCGCTCCAAACTTTATCGCTTGCTGAACTGGAAGCGCTTGCGGGCTCCCTTTTGTCCATACTTTTTGCGCTCTTTGCCGCGAGCATCGCGGGAAAGGAAGCCTTCGGCCTTGAGCTTTTTGCGCAGTTCCAGGTTGAACTCCAGCAGCGCGCGGGCAATGCCCATCTTTAAAGCGCCGGCCTGGCCGTTGATTCCGCCGCCTGAAACGGTGGCAGTAATGTTGAAGGTGGAGCTGGTCTCGCTCGTCACGAGTGGCTGTTTCACTTCAACGCGCTGCGCGCCGGTCAGGAAATATTTGTCAAATTCGCGCCCGTTGACCACAAACTTGCCGTCGCCGGGACGCAGGAAAACCCGGGCCACGCTCGACTTGCGGCGTCCGGTGCCGTAATACTGAACTTGTTCAGCCATCTTTTCTCAATCGCTCCAAATATTCTTGTCGACCACTATTCTTATGGACCGCAGCCGCCCTCGCCTGCGATTTCCAAACCGTACGTCGTGCTGCAACCGCCCTTGGCTCGGCGCACAAATCCAAAACTTGTGGACCGCAGGCGCCCTCGCTGCGATCGTTACTGCAAAAACTCGTGTGGCACAGGTACTCTTGCCTGTGCTTACGCCTGCTTGCGACCAGCCAATGCCAGGGCCTGTGGCTTCTGTGCCTGGTGATCGTGCTTGTCGCCTGCGTACACTTTCAGCTTCTTGCCCATGGCTTTGCCCAGCTTGTTCTTGGGCAGCATCCCAAGGATCGCCTCTTGCACCACGCGGTCCGGACGCCGGTCAAACAGCTTGCGGAACTGCTCTTCCCGCAAGCCGCCGGGGAAGCCCGTGTAATGCCGATACATCTTCTGTTCGGTCTTCATGCCGGTCACACGGATCTTGTCCGCGTTGATCACGATCACATGATCGCCGGCATCAATAAACGGTGTGTAAAGAGGCGACTCTTTACCGGCCAGAATACTGGCTACACGCGAGGCCAGCCGCCCCAGCGTTTGCCCTGAGGCATCCACCACAAACCATTTGCGCGCAATGTCCTGCCCGCCTGGAAAACGGGTTACCATTTCCAAACTCCTGAGAATAAAAGCACTAAGAAAGACCGCTCGATGACGCCACTTACTTCCTGACGGGGAAGACACAAGGCGGGCCAACTGCAGAGCAGTGAAGGTTTAAGGATACCCAACTTGGCCCAAATATGTCAACGCTGCCGGTAAACGTTCCCGGCCTGAGTCGCCCAACCGGTAAATAGCACTTTCGTGCTGCGATCTTTGCGTGCTTCACAGCGCCGCTGCTCCCCTGATTCTCCTCGCTCTCAATCAAGGCCGCTGCGGCGACTTTTTCACATGGTTCTCACTTTCAAATTTTCGCAATTCTGGCCAATCTCTCCTCCGTGTTCCTTCGTGTCCTTTGTGGTTCAAGTTCTTGGGTTTCCGATCACGGCGATCTCTCACGGCCCTCTGCCTAACCCTCGGGTGGCCATTCCGATTTTGCACATTTTCGGGGCCTTTTGCGGGTCTCTCTTGTCGTTTACTTTTGCGCCGGTTGCCGTTCAAGTCCTTGCCTTTCAATTTCGGCGATCTTTGGCAATACCGGCGATCATGGCAATTTTCTACATCCCCCTGCCCTACCCCCTATGTACACCCAATTCCACCCAAGGTCACCCAATCCACCCAAGAATCGGCAGAGGGTTGCAACCCCAAAATGCGAAAATCCGGCCTTGCAGCCAGAGGTGTTAACAGCCCAAAAAAACATGTGGACCGCAGGCCCGGGGTCCCAAACAGGCCCGCTTTTGGCCTGTTGGGGTGGAGATGCCCCCGCCTGCGACTAACAAAGCAACGATCAGTTTGCCACCGATGTTCGTGTGCCCTAATGCATCTTCGCTTTATTATCGTAGCTTGCTGGTCATGGGAAATCAACCAAAATCAAGGCCGCGCCCAAGGATTCCCAGCCGCCGAGCTAAAGCGCCGAAGGCGCGGAATTATTGAGCCCACCCTGAGGCGAGCGCCAGCGAAGCCGTAAGGGTGGGTGGGAAGAAGATGGAAGTTAAGCCCCATAGCGGGCGACACAAGAGAGGTCCATGTTCCCACAAGCTCTTCCGTTAATGAAGCTCGTATCAGGGCGCGATTTGAGAGCCTGCGAAGTCGCGCCGTTACGCGTAGCTAGTTAGGTTACACTGTTCTCGGAATGTTCAAGCCAACCTCCATTCTGCTGCTGTGCATGCTTGCGAACATCGCTTCTGCTTCCGCTCAGGAAGCTGAAAATGCGCTCAAGGAATTTGAAGGCAAGGTCCTGATTTTCCGCCATCCGCTCCGCGATGATTCCCTGCGGTACAGCGCTGAAGGCAAGGTTCTAAAAGGTGGTCCTGAAGAATCATGGACAACGCATGGCGTACTTCTGATTGACCGGATCGAACTTACGCCGGAAAAGATCAGTATTGCGGGCAGGCGAATTTTCATTCTTTTCGGAAAGAACGGGCTTATCCTGCTGGAGTTCAAACGGCTGAAGGGCAGCGGGAGCTCCCCTTTGTCACCTTCTATCAAGACGGAAATCAGTCTTGATCAACCGGTCAACTCAGCAGAGCAGGCGCGGGCCATTTTGAGTCGCGTCTTTGCACTGAACACTGCTGGCCTTTTCGACTCCCTGCCCGATTTTTGGCGCCGATACCTTGCAGGCCATCTGAGATATGACTCGTCCTTGAAACAGGATGAGGAGTTCTATTGGAATTACAAGCTCGAGGAACGCCTCATCCCAGTTCAAAGCATCGAGCCAACCGCAAAATCCGGCCCGGCGGATGAAGAGGCAGAGAGTCCAGTCTTCCACGTGGGGAAAGACGACAAAGTAAAAGCTCCCGAGGCCAGGTTCACGCCAGGGCCCACATATTCTGAAATCGCGCAGTACGAGAAATACCGGGGCATCGTGTTAGTGAGTATAGTTGTGGCTTCAGATGGACGTGTCCATAACGTTCGCCTTCTTCGCGCCCTGGGAATGGGCCTGGATGAAATCGCCCGAGACACAGTTCAAACCTGGCGATTTCGACCTGCTACCCACAATAAAGAGCCTGTCGCCGTAGAGATGAATATTGAGGTGGCGTTTAACATTTATTGAAAACTTTAAGCGCCGAACGATTCTATTGCCGTAGGCCCGCGCACAGGTGAAGCCGGAGCGCGCAAAAGAAAAGGCCGTTAGGTCTCTGGCTCCATTTAAACTAATCGTCGCCATGATTCGCAACGCTCTCATCTGCTTACTGGCTCTTTTTCTCGCTCAACCCGCTATCTCCGAAAGCGTCAAAGACGTTCTCAACCATAAATACAAAAACCAGATCCTTCCGCTCCGTGCTCCATTCACCGCAGGCGAAGACCAGAAATTTGATTCATCCGGCCGGTCACTGAACGTCCCGCCTAACTCAGAGTGGCTGATTTACGGCGGAATCTATGTCCAAAAACTTAACCTCTCT
>DASXIL010000142.1:0-2886 GCA_036497985.1 Candidatus Angelobacter sp.
GGTGTCTATAAAACAACCGACGGCGGCAAGACCTGGAGAAAGGTTCTGGCCGGCGCGAACGGCTCGACCGGCTGCGCCATGCTGGCCTCCAGTTCGCTGGAACCAAAGACCATTTATGCATCCTTGTGGGACTTCCGCCGCCAGGGATGGACATTCCGCTCCGGTGGGCCGGGTAGCGGACTGTTCAAGAGCACAGATGGCGGTGACCACTGGACGGAAATCGCGCCCGGCAATAGCCAGGGAATGCCGGAAAAGCCTTACGGAAGAATTGCGCTGGCAGTGGCTCCTTCCAAGCCAAACGTGGTTTATGCCATGATCGAATCCAAGCAGAGCGCGCTGTACCGCTCAGACGACGCAGGCAAAAGCTGGAAAAAGATGGATGCGAGCCAGTACATGGTGTGGCGTCCATTTTATTTCGCTAATCTGATTGTCGATCCCAAAAATGAAAACAAGGTCTTCAAGGTTGACCTGATACTGTTGCTCAGCGTGGACGGCGGACGCAGCTTTAGTTCCACCGCAAATACACACGGCGACAATCACACTATCTGGATCGACCCGAATAATACTAACCAGATTTATGCCGGCGACGATGGCGGATTCTGGAGCAGCACAGATGGCGGCACTCGCTGGGCCCGCGCATGGAACCTGCCAACGGCGCAGTTCTATCACGTGAGTGTTGACAATGCCAACCCATACCACGTCTATGGCGGACTGCAGGACAACAGCTCATGGGTGGGCGATTCATCCTATCCCGGAGGCATTACCAATTCGCGATGGGAAAATGTCTTTGGCGGGGACGGCTTCTGGGCATTTGAAGACCCGGCTGACCCGGACTACATTTACGCGGAAGCGCAGGGCGGCGAAATTGGGCGCGTCAATCGTCACACGCTTAGCGGTCAGGGCATCAAGCCGCAGCCCGAATACAACGAGAAGAAGCTGCATTTCAACTGGAACACGCCGATCCATCTCAGCCCCAACGAAAAAGGGACTATCTATATCGGAGCACAGTTCCTCTTCCGTTCGCGCGACCACGGCCGCTCATGGGAACGTATCTCACCGGACCTTTCCACCAATGATCCAGAGAAACAGAAGCAGGAAGAGTCCGGCGGCATTACGGTGGACAACTCTGCGGCAGAGATGCACACGTCGATCTATTCAATCAGCGAGTCGCCAAAAAATGGCCAGCTAATCTGGGCCGGTACCGATGATGGCAATCTGCAGATTACGCGCGATAGCGGGAAGCACTGGACCAACGTGGTAGACAAAGTCCCGAACCTGGGCAAGAACTCATGGGTGTCCACGGTCATTGCCAGCCACTTCAATGAAGGTACGGCATATGCCACTTTTGATCGCCATACCTTCGGCGACATGAAACCCTATCTTTATAAGACATCGGACTTCGGGAACACCTGGACACCGCTGGTGAGCGATGCAAGCGGCGTAACCGGATATGCGCACGTAATCACGGAAGACACGGTCGATCCCAACCTGCTCTTCCTGGGGACAGAGTTTGGCTTGTGGATCTCCATTGATGGCGGCAAGCAGTGGGCGCAATACAAGGGCAGCAGCTTCCCTGCGGTCGCCGTGCGCGACATTGTGGTCCAACCCCGCGAGTCCGACCTGGTATTGGCTACACATGGACGCGGCATCTGGATCATTGATGACATTTCTTCATTACGTTCTCTCACGCCGGATTTGATGGCCAAAGACGCTGTTCTGCTGGATTCAACCAGCATTCAATACTTGAATTCGAACGGCGGCTGGCCGGAAGGCGATGCGACATTTTCCGGTCAGAGCCGCATACAGGACGCCTTTATCACTTATTACCAGAAGGGCCGACATATTTTTGGCGACATGAAGATTGAAATTATCGATCCCGACGGAAAAGTAGTGGATACCATCGCGGGCAGCAAGCATCGCGGTATCAATCGGGCAACCTGGTCAATGCGGCTGAAACCGCCAACGGTGCCGCCTGCGGCCAGCGCGGCATTCGGCGCCGCCACGGGACCACGCGTCCTGCCGGGAACGTACACGGTAAAAATGACAAAGGGCGATAAGGTTTACACGTCAAAGCTCAAACTGGTGCTGGATCCACGCGCGCCCTATAACGAGCAGGACCGCCGCCAACAGTTTGACCTGGCCATGAAGCTCTACAAACTGATTGAACGCATGAGCTTTGCCGTGGATTCCATGGTGAACCTGCGTGACGCCGCCAATGCCCGTGCAGGTAAACTGCCGGAAAAAGATCCTTTGCGGAAGAACGTGCAGGAATTGTCGCAACACGCTGATGCGCTGCGCTCTAAGATTGTGGCCACCAAAGAAGGCGGCGCAATCACCGGTGAAGAGCGAATCCGCGAATACCTGACCAGCGTTTACGGAGACGTAAATAACTACGATGGCAAGCCCACGAACTCACAAATCGAGCGCACCGATGCGCTTGGCCGCGAATTGGACGACGTGATCAAAGAGCTTGATCAGCTTACCTCCAAACAGTTGCCGGCAATCAATTCCGGGCTGCAAAAGAAAAAGCTCGAGCCTATCCAGCCTCTTACGCAGCAGCAATGGGAGAAGATGCACCAGGGAGACAGTGGTTCGCAGCCAGGAATGATGGGGATGCGAGAGCGCGATTAAACACAGGAAGAGGAGTTCCGCCATGGAACTCCTCTCTTTATCAAGAACCTGTGCAGCTTACATCCGCTTAGCTCAGCTTAAGACGCGCGCTGCTCTGGTCTGGCCCCGAGCAGCCGCTTTTTCTCTCACAAAACTTTTCCCTCGAACGTGATCCACACGTTTCCTGCTCGTGAGTTCCACGAAAAACGGCGCACACAGGACACCTAACATTTTTGGGTCGCATCTCATTGACTATTCCAAAAAGAAAGGTTGTGT
>DASXIL010000143.1:0-7849 GCA_036497985.1 Candidatus Angelobacter sp.
GAACAACTGACAGAACTTACAGCCGACGGGGACGAGACAAAAATCACAGCATCACTTCGAATTGTTCATCGTCGGAATAATTTCGTCCTTAGCCCAAAGTCTGTAAGTTCTGTCAGTTGTTCCCGCTCCTATTCTGGAAAAGAATTTCCCTCATAATAGTGGCCCTGAAGAGTGCAATGCAGCTGAGTATTTCTCTTTGCATTCAGTACTTCATGTTTTCTCGTCAAGAGCGGGTAAAGAGAACATAGGCTTGGGGTCATGGCCAAGGAAGGTTTCGCATGAAGCCAGCACAAAGTCGATTGAGGATGCTTGCCCAAATCGTTCGAAGTATGACCGCGATTGTTTGTGCAGTAATTATCTTGCCTTGTAACGTCGCGTTGTGGGCGATGCAACAGAAACCGCCGGCGAACACAACCAGCCAGACCAGCCCAGGCGGTCAGGACTCCAAGCTCTCCAATGATCAACTGGATTCGCTGGTGGCTCCGATCGCGCTTTATCCCGATCCTCTGCTCGCCCAGACTTTGGTGGCGTGCACTTATCCGCTGGAGATAGTCCAGCTTCAACAATGGCTTGAGCAAAATAAGAAACTGAAAGGCAAGGAACTCACCGCGGCTGTGGAGAAGCAGAGTTGGGACCCCAGTATTCAGGCGATGGCTACATTTCCTGACTTGGTGAAGCAATTGTCGGAAAACATCAAGTGGACAGACGAATTGGGAAATGCTTTTCTGGCGCAGCAGAACGACGTAATGGAAGCGGTCCAGCGCATGCGCGCCAAAGCGGTGGAAAAAGGCGCGCTGAAGACCACCGAGCAGCAGAAAGTTGAAACCAAGGTGGTTGAAAACAAGACCGTGGTGGTGGTTCAACCTGCCAGCACTGAAGTAGTTTACGTGCCCAGTTATAGCCCCGCTGTCGTTTGGGGTGCGCCTTACTATCCGTACCCGGTCATGGCCTACCCGGCCTACCCGGCGGGAGCCGCGCTGCTTGGTTTTGGCGTGGGAGTGGCAATGGGAGCGGCATGGGGCGGTGGCGGCTGGGGCTGGAACGCTGGTTGGGGTGGCAACAACGACATCAACATCAATCGCAACAACACTTTTGTGAACAACTCCAACCGTGCTGGGAACAGGTATGGTGGCGCCAATGGTTCGTGGCGGCACAATCCACAACATCGCGGAGGCGCCCCGTACGCTAACCGTTCAACCGCAAACCGGTATGGCGGCGCAGCCCGCGGAGACGCCATGGGTCAGAGACAGACCACTGCGCGGCAGAGCCAGCGGCAGGCCGGAGCAAGCCAGCGCCAGGCCGGAACAAGCTCGTTCAGAGGTGGTAGCGGCACGAATGCAGGCGGACAGGGTTTGAACCGTGGAGCAGGTGGCGGAGGCGGAGAGCGCATTGGCAATCGTCAGGTTTCGAGCGGCGGCGGCTCAGGCTCCAGAAGTAGCAGTGCATTCTCCGGCGGTGGTTCCAGCCGGAGTTCAGCTGGCGCCAGCAGTTCACGGGGCGCTTCCAGCATGGGCCGAGGGGGCGGAGGTCGCGGGGGCGGCGGAAGGCGGAGATAGTCTTAACGATAGTTTCACTGAAAAAAAGGAGCCACCTATGAAATCACAGCCATCGAACATCAAAACAGGCACGATCCTCCTCGCGGTGGTTGTATTGACGTTTGCCTCAGCCGTTTGGGCACAGAAGGGGCCGGAACCTGCCTCTTCGTCAAAGCCGGAACAGCAGAAGACATTCGCGACTCCGGAGCTTGCGGCCGAAGCCCTGATCACCGCAGCAGAGACTTACGACGTATCGTCGTTGCTGCAGATATTTGGCCCGGAAGGTAAGGACTTCATTGCATCTTCGGACTCTGTTCACGACATGAGCACTGCCCATGAGTTTGCTGAAAAAGCACGGCAGAAGCATTCCGTGACCATCAACAAAACTAAAGCCACTCTTCTGGTTGGTGAAGACGAGTGGCCATTGCCCATTCCAATCGTCATGAAACAAGGCAAGTGGTATTTCGATACAAAGGCGGGCCGCGATGAGATTTTGTTCCGGCGCATTGGATCCAATGAACTGGATGCCATCGATATCTGCCGTGGATACGTTGAAGCGCAGAAAGAATACGCTTCCACGACACATGATGGCGCCGAAGATCCTCAATACGCTCAGAAAATCATCAGCACTCCCGGCAAGCAAGATGGATTGTTCTGGAAGAATCAGGATGGCACACCCGGCGGTCCCATCAGCGAAGGCATAGCGCGCGCTCTGGAAGAAGGTTATTCGGAGAAAGCCAAGCCTTTTCACGGATATTATTTCAAAATCCTGAAGGGTCAAGGCCCGCATGCTACGGGAGGCCCACTCCACTACGTAATTGCTGGAATGATGATTGGGGGATATGCGCTGGTTGCGGTGCCCGCCGAGTACAAAGTTTCGGGAGTCAAAACATTTCTGGTCAGTCATGAGGGGGTCGTTTACGAAAAGGATTTGGGCCCCGACTCGCTCAAGATCGCGAAAGAAATGGTGGAATACAATCCGGACAAAACCTGGCATCGGACCAACGATGAACTCTTGTCTCAACGATAGGTTTGAAGCTTGGTGCCCCTCATTTTGCTCGAAGCGCATTTTACGTTGATCAATGCTGGCACATCTGACAGGCGACATTCGTTTGAACGGCTCCTATCCTCCACTTGTAATGCCTGACGGTTGTCTCATGAATTGGGGACGTGACCGGTTCATAGACGACGTCTGTCCATAGCAAGGAGATTTGACCATGGGCATAGCAACATGGTTCGCTGCAACTCTTCGGCAGTACCCGGAAATTGCAATTTTTCTTACTCTGGCCATTGGCTATTATTTCGGCAAGTTCACTTTCCGGGGCATTGGTTTAGGGTCGGTTACCGCCACTTTGCTGGCGGGCGTGCTGATCGGACAGCTAGGGATCACTATCTCGCAGCCTCTTAAGGCGTTCGTCTTTCTGATGTTTCTATTCGCCGTCGGCTACGGAGTAGGACCGCAGTTCATCCGCGGTATCGCGAAGGACGGCGTGCCTCAGGCCCTCTTCGCGGTAGTTCTATGCGTGCTCTGCCTGGGGTCTTTGGTTGTCATCGTCAAGTTGGCTGGCTATGACCTGGGCTATGCAGCGGGGCTGTATTCCGGTTCACAAACGATTTCCGCGGCCATGGGCCTTTCAACCGACGCGATTAACCGCCTTGGCTTGCCTGCAAATGACGCCAAGAAGATGCTCGATTCCATGCCGGTCGCCTATGCCGTCAGCTACATGTTCGGCACCATGGGCTCGGCGATCATCATTGCACTGGTTGGTCCGGCATTGCTTGGTATCAACCTTCGCGAGGCGTGCAAAGACTACGAAGAAAAGTTTGGCGGTGGCGGCAAAAAAGAACTCGGTGGCGCCGGTAGCGCCTGGCGTCGCTGGGAGCTGCGCGCATTCAAGATACCGGCAGCCGCAAGAATCATTGGACTGCGGGCCATTGAGGCCGAGGCGTTGGTCCCTAACCAGCGCCTGTTCATTCAACGGTTACGCCGCAACGGAATCATTGAGGAAGCAAACGCTGACACTGTATTGCAGGAGGGTGATGTAATTGCTGTTGCGGGCGCGCGGGAGGTACTCCTCAGCGTTATTTATGAACGTGCGAAGTTGGTGGCGGTCTCAGGCGGCCGGCCGATGCCTGTCAGCCCTGATCCCGTGTTGGAAGCGGACGATCCCGAATTGCTGAACGTTCCAGTGGAAGGCATTGACGTTTACGTGACCAGCAAGCAAGTGGATGGCAAGACCCTTGCGGAAATTGCAGCGCTGCCGGCAGCCCGCGGTGTCTTTCTCCGGAAAATCACGCGTGGTGCAGTTGCCACGTCCATTCCTATCCTGCCGAATACGAAAATTTTCCGTGGCGATATCGTGACCCTGGTCGGCCGCACCCAGGACACCGCCGCCGCCACGAAATTGCTGGGCGTCCCAGACCGCGCAACCGATGTCGCGGATGTTGCGTTTATTGGTGCGGGAATTACCGTTGGTGCGCTGATTGGCGCTTTGGTCTGGAAAGTAGCGGGCGTGCCGATCACTCTGTCAACTGCGGGTGGCGCCCTCATTTCTGGTCTCATTTGTGGATGGCTGCGCTCCGTGCATCCAACTTTCGGACGTATTCCAACTTCCACCGTCTGGTTCATGAACTCGGTGGGCCTGAACATCTTCATTGCCATCGTCGGTATCTCGGCGGGGCCTGGCTTCGTCAATGGCTTAAAGTCGCAAGGTATCGGCTTATTCCTATGGGGAGCGCTGGCTACCACTGTACCTCTGATCCTGGGCATGTTCGTCGGCAAATATCTTTTCCGCTTCCACGACGCTCTCTTGCTGGGCATCGTGTCCGGCGCCAGAACTACGACGGCTTCACTCGGTCTGGTTTGCGACCGCGCCGAAAGCCAGATTCCCGCCCTCGGATACACCGTAACCTATGCTGTGGGAAATACATTTCTCACAATCTGGGGCATGGTCTTGATCGTGATATTGGCGCGATAACCCTGAAAGGAGACATTTGTGGATCTTCTGAACCTACATACTTTCGAGACCCTGAGTCCGTTTGAGATCAAAGATGAGTTAATCAAACTTGCCAGAAAGAATTCCCGGACCACGCAGTCTGCCTTTCTCAATGCAGGCCGTGGCAACCCCAACTGGATCGCCACCACGCCACGCGAGGGTTTTTTCCTGCTCGGTCAGTTCGCGGTCACGGAAAGCCAGCGGGTGATGGAACATCCCGCGGGCCTGGGCGGAATGCCGCAGCCGCAGGGCATCGCAAAGCGGCTTGAAACATGGCTCAAGGACCACTTTGAATCTCGGGGTGCCACCTTCCTCTCCTCGATGGTACGGTTTGCGGTGAAAAAATTTGGATTTGAAGCCGATGCTTTTGTGCATGAGCTGGTGGATTCGATCATTGGCGACAATTATCCGGTGCCAGATCGCATGCTGGTCCACAACGAGCGCATCGTGCATGAATACCTGATGTGGGCAATGTGCGGAGACCCGAAGCCCCCCGGCAAGTTCGATCTTTATGCCGTCGAAGGTGGAACAGCTGCAATGTGCTACATCTTCAAATCTTTGAAAGCCAACCGCCTCTTGCGCTCCGGCGACACTATAGCGCTTGGCACGCCGATCTTCACGCCCTATCTCGAGATGCCGCATCTCGAGGACTTTGCCTTGAACATCGTGAACATTCAGGCGCCACAGGAAAACCGTTTCCAATTCACTGACGCCGAACTCAAGAAACTTGAGGACCCCAAGATCAAAGCATTTTTTGTTGTCAATCCCGGCAATCCTACCGGCGCCGCGCTTAGCCATGAGGTGATTGCCAAGCTTGCGAAACTGGTAAAGACCAGGCGTCCTGATCTCATGATCCTTACCGATGACGTATACGGAACATTCGTCCACGACTTCCGATCGCTGATGGGCGAACTGCCGCAAAACACCATTGGAGTGTATTCCTATTCGAAGTATATGGGCGCAACGGGATGGAGGCTCGGCGTGATTGCCGTCCACGAAGACAATCTCTTCGACAAGTTGATTGCGAAGCTCCCGGCTGCTGATCTGAAAGCACTGGATAACCGCTATGGCGCATTGACTCTTGAGCCGCGCAAGATCAAGTTCATAGACCGCATAGTGGCTGACAGCCGCGACGTCGCTCTAAACCACACGGCCGGACTCTCGCTGCCCCAGCAGGTCATGATGAGCCTATTCTCCTTGTCCGAGCTCATGGATGACGCAAAACTTTATCAGAAGGCATGTATGGAGATCCTGCACCGGCGTGCCCTGGCCATGGTTGAAGGGTTGGGCATAGAGGTTTCTCCGAACCCGCTCTATGACGCTTACTACGGTTTGATCGACTTTGAGTTCTGGGCGCGCAAGAACATTGGCGAGGATGCCGTCGAGTATCTCAAAGCGCATGTTCACCCACTCGATCTCGCTTTTCGCCTGGCTGAGAATTACGGGATTGTCCTGCTGAACGGCGGCGGGTTTAGCGCGCCAGACTGGTCGTTACGTGTGTCCCTGGCCAATCTGGCTGATGAAGTATACGAAGATATCGGTCGCGGTGTCCGATCGGTTGCGCGCAGCTACCGCGATGCTTTTGAAGCGTCCAGACACGCGGAAGAAACAAGAGCGCAGCCATTATCCAGGAAGTAGTCTTACGGCTTCATTCTTTATGACCCAGGGTAAGCAAAGGTGAAGGTGAAGGGCGGCGCAGCGGGCAAAAAACCGCTACGCCGTCTTGAAGATAAAAAGGAGGGACTATTTTTTACTCCAAGAAATATTTGACGAGTTTAACCATGCTAGCTGCAATGATGCTGGCGAGCAGCAGTTACAGCTACGATCAAAAACGGGAAACCATTCAAGCGCAGGCCTTTGGAACAGGCACAATGGCGAGCCGTAACTTTGGCATTACCATTCGGATTGAAGACTATTCCACCCCGGCGGAACAAAAAGCCTTGATCGATGCTTTCAAGAGCGGCGGTCATGATGCGATGGTGAAAGTTCTGACCAAGATGAAGGGCAAGGGGCAGGTAGCAGTTACTGGAAGCGTGGGCTACCAGATTGCTTACATCAGAAACATTCCCACTAAAACTGGGCGGACCATTCGGTTGATGACAGATCGTCCCATCAACTTCGCCGAAGCCGCGGGCTCTTTCCGCAGCCAAGATTATGACCTTACGCTGATGGAAATTCATCTGAACGCCAATGATAAGGACAAGAGCACCGGCAACATGATTCTAGGCGGCCGATTCAAGGTCAACAAAAAGAACCAGCAGATTGAGTTTGAAAGCTACCACTCCACACCCTGGCGTCTGGCGGGCATCATGGAACGGTAACAGACTTCCGGGACTTTGAGATACTCTCCTTCAGGATGAGCTGGTTCGACTCGCTTGTCCTGTTTTTTTTGTCTGCTCATCTGCTGGTTCGGAAAATGGCAGCATCAAGCGGCTGAACTGCGTGTAACGCCGAGTCCCTGCCGGTCTTCGCCGGATGCGCTGAGCTTCTCCTCGGCATCTTTGAATGACCTGGCGATGCTCGTCTGCAAACGCCCCTGCCAATACTTAAGGCTTGCGTGGCGCTCCAGAGGGACAACCGCAAGCAGATCTGCGACGAGGGCTTTCATGCGGCGCATGACCTGAACACTCTTTGCGCCATAGGAAAGAATCTCTTCGAAACTAAGGTGCAGAAAATCGTCCCATGAGGGAAACGGAATCATCAGTCTTATGCGGCCGGAATCATCTGGGTATATGCCAATCTCCAACCGCCGCCCTCCAAGACGAAGCAGCAGGTCGCCGATCTGGTCCAGCGCCTGGACTGCGGTAGTAGGATCATTAATCGCCGGCGACAATGCCCTGATCGCGATATCTACCAGCAACCGGATTGCATATTTTGGATCTTGTTCAAACGTGCGCTCTCCGCCGAGTTCCAACACTTTAGAGAGCTCTCTTTCAGTGAATGGGGGGCCGGCATTGAAGATATGCAGCAGAGGAGTTCCCTCCAAAACAGTATCTCCAACGGCGGTCACAACTTTGATGCACGCGTCGTGTTGCTTCGCAAGCTTTACCAGCTTGTTAACGTTGACCGATTCCAATGATCGAGGCTCCCCGTGATGAAGTAGCATCTGCTCGGGAACCAATGCGCGAAAACCGTCCTGTGGAATCTTGTTTGACGAAGGGCCAAGTGGGCCGTATAACCTTTCAATCACTTGCCGTCCCTGATCACCGGTGAAGATCAGCATCCGATTAATTTGCAGCCGTCCAATCCGGTGAATCAGGCCGACAAACATCCCCACACTGGCAAGAAGCAGCACAATCACAACCAAAGCGCTGATAA
>DASXIL010000144.1:0-4562 GCA_036497985.1 Candidatus Angelobacter sp.
CAACCTGTTCAACCGTCCCGGACGGCTTGCCCAGGGCTTGTTCCTTGCTGAAGCGGCGCCCTGCGCAGGTGGCCAGTCAACTGGATTTACATTACCTGGCGGTGCCCCGCCACCGGTAGATTTAACGACCATTTGCGGCCAGCCTATGGGGCTTGTCCATTCTCAGTTGGCGCAGTTACAGGCGGCTTATCAGGCAGCAACACTGGCTGTAGGTCCGGCTAGCAACTCCGCCTTTATAGGCAATACCTTGGCGGCAGGCGCAAACATTACCGGCATCAACATGTTTGCTCCCGACTACCAGACGCCCCGCTCCGTGCAGATGAACATCGGTTTTGAACAGCAGCTCGGCAAAGGCGTGGTTTGGAGCGCCGACTATCTGAGAAACGTCGGTACACATACACTGCTGGCTGTCGACGTAAATCACGTGGGAGACGTGCGGTTCTTCAATAAAACTGCTGCTTTGAATGCAATTTCGGCCACCACAGCGGCGGCAGGATGTCCTGGCGGTGCAAGCGCCGCAGCTATCGATTGCGCTATTGCGGCACACGCCACCATCGCCGATTTCGCTGGCTTTGGCCTCACTTCAGGTGCTGATCTGTGCAGTGGCGGTCCTTGTCCCACAGCAGCTTTTGGCGGCCAAAACCCGAACCTGGGTGTAAACCAGATGCTCTTCCCTTCCGGAAGATCAACCTTTAACGCATTCGAAACCTCGCTGCGTGCCAATGTCCACAATCCTTTTGCCGGCGTAAAAGCCATGAACTGGATCGTTTCTTACTCATTGTCCAGGTCTCTCGGTTCGGCACAAGACCTGGATTTTGTGAACGCTGCGGTCGATAACAATCGCCCCAATGCTTTCCTGGGCCCAAATGGTCTTGACCGCACCCATCAATTCTCTTTTGGTGGCACCGTGGATGTGCCCTTGGGCCTACGTTTCGGCGCTGTTGGCCACGTGTATAGCCCATTGCCGCAAAATATGATTCTGCCCGGCGGCGGCGGCGGCGGCATCTTCATCAGTGATGCCACCGGCGACGGCTCAGGTGATGGCAGTGCGGTTTATCCCAACGGCGATCCGGTACCCGGCACCAAGCTGGGCGCTTTTGGCCGCTCCGTCAAAACCAACGATCTAGCAGGTTTCATTTCCAGTTACAACGCCAATGTGGCTGGAACTCCCACGCCCGCTGGACAAACCCTGATCAGCAATGGCTTGATGACGCTGGCGCAACTGCAGTCCCTGGGCGGTGTATTCCAGCAGCTTGCCGCACCACCTACGGGACAGGTCGGCCTTGGATGGCTGAAAACCTTCGACCTCAAACTCAGCTATCCTCGCAAGTTTGGCGAACACTTTGGAATTGAACCCAGCGTTTCCGTGTTCAATGCCTTCAACAACGCCAACTTCGATCTGCCCAATGCTCCCATCAGCAGCGTCCTGAATCTGGCCAATGCGGCATGCAATCCCAGCCTGCCTCCGGAAACCAATAACTGTTCTGGTTCCGTTAACAGCACGACCTCAGTGCAGCACAACTCCAACCGTGTCACTCCTGGTTCGGGCGTTTTCGACCTGGGTGCTCCACGTGTGGTTGAATTTGGCTTGAAGGTGACCTTCTAGCAAGAAAAACAAGTCGTTGCTCTTCGCCGCTGTGTTCGCAAGAACACAGCGGTTTTTCGTTCTATCCTCAGCGAATCTCGGACTCATGGAAAATGTGGCTCCATGGAATCTCATTCGCGAACCACATACAATCGTAAACAATGCAGAACACTCCTTCATTAGCTCTCATCGTCTTACTCTTGCTCTCTTCACCCTTGCTGTCGAACCAGGAAAGCTCCAGCCAGACCTCTCGCCCCGCTCAGCCTGCCCAACCCACTCCTACTCCAGAAGTCCACAAGCGGCGTTCTGTTCCTGAAGTTGAAGACGCCATGGCCAAAGGCGAAGAACTGCTTTTCAAGAAGCACGCCCCCCGCGCCAGCATTGATGAATTCCGGCGTGCCGCCAAGCTTGATCCCTGGTATGGCGATGCCTACATGCTCTTAGGCCTGGCGCAGATGCAGCTTCAGCAGTGGAGTGACGCGCAATGGGCCTTTGAAGAAGCCGCAAAAGTCGAGCCCGGAAATGCCAAGGCCTATCTTGGCGCAGGCTCCGCATTGAACGAAGAAAAGAATTATCCGGAAGCGCAGAAGGCGTTGCAGCACAGCCTGGAAATTCGTCCTGACTCTGCCGAAGCGCATTATGAACTGGCCCGCAGCTTGTGGGGGTTGGGCAAGTGGCAACTGGCGGAGCCGCACGTGCGCCGGTCTATTGAACTCAACAAAGACTATGCCGGGCCTCACGCGTTAATGGGAAACATCTATCTCCAGCGCGAAGATGCCGAAGCTGCTCTGGCGGAATTTCAAGAATGCCTGCGTCTCGATCCGGACGGAACTCTTGCGCCTTCAGTCAAAGAGATTATTGCTCAAATCAAAAAAGCTCTGGGCAAAGCATAATCTTTTGCTGCCATTAGGGTTTGCAATGACTGAAGACCCTTTTTTACATCGGTGCACCACAAAATTGCCTTCAGGGACCAATTTCCGCTAGGGTGTTCCGCTGAAATTATGCGCTATCAATACCCAAAAGGACGATAACTTGCGTACCGCGTCCTCCAGCCTGTTCCAAATCGTAACTATTTGGTAATATCTCTGCACAATTCACTGATTTCGGGCCTGTTTTCCCGCGAGCCCCGCCACTAAAATGAGTTCCGCGGTTTTTCCAAAGCGACGCGAAACGCCCGGCAATAGGGCTTTGCCGATCATTACGTATTTTGAGTCTGATGCGCTTGCCGCAAAGTATTTTATTGGCATGCAGCGTTTTCGCCGCATACTGTTCACCCAGCTTTCGCCAGACCACGCAGAAGCGGAAAAGATCGTCCTGGTTTCCAAAGAAGATCTGGTGGAGCAGCACTACAACCAGCTTCGTGTTCCCAATACGCGTGTGCTGGCCCTTACCAACTCGCGATTCAAAGACCCACGCAATGATGGCGTAGTTTATGCCTACCTTCCCTATGACGTTCCTGAACCGCTGCTGGAACGCATGGCTGATAACGCGCTCGACCATATTCATCTTGTTCACACACGCCATGAAGTTAACCAGAAGCTCGCGGGCGCCAGTCGGGAAATCCACGAACTGAATCAGATCGGAATGGCGCTCTCCGCGGAGCACGATCCGGCAAAGCTTCTGGAACTGATCCTTACTAAATCGCGCGAATTCACCAGCAGCGATGCCGGCTCAGTCTACCTGGTGGAAAGCACCGGGGAAGGTGGGCATCGCCAATCGCTGCTGTACCCGCCCGGGCAGCCCGGAACGCCAGCGCCGCCGCAAGCGCCGCATGAGCAATTGCGCTTTAAGCTGGCGCAAAATGATACAGTCGCCGTGCCCTTCCGCGAAACCGCCATCAGTATCAATGAAAAATCCATTGCAGGCTATGTGGCGCTGACCGGGGAGATCGTCAACATTGAAGACGCTTATCATCTCCCGCCGGACGTTCCATATTCCATCAACCGCAAGTTCGACGAAGATTCCGGCTATCGCACCAAGTCGATTCTGGCTGTGCCCATCCGCAACCAGAAGGAAAAGATCATTGCGGTGCTTCAGCTGATCAATGCCAAGCGTGACTTCTCCGCGCGGCTCGATACACCTGAAGCCGTTGAGCATCACGTCCTTCCTTACACGCCGCGCCAGCAGGAAATTGTCCAATCTCTTGCCGGGCAGGCCGCTGTGGCGCTGGAAAACAGCCAGTTGTATGATTCCATCCAGCGATTGTTTGAGGGCTTTGTGCGTGCCGCTGTCACCGCCATTGAAACGCGCGACCCCGCAACATCTGGACATTCTTTCCGCGTGGCGAATCTCACGGTTGCGCTGGCTGAAGCCGTTGACCGCTCTGATAGCGGGTCTTATTCCGCAGTGCGCTTTTCTCGCGACCAGATGCGAGAACTGCGCTATGCCAGCTTGCTGCACGACTTCGGCAAGGTAGGCGTTCGCGAAGAAGTCCTGGTGAAGGCCAAAAAACTTTACCCTGCCCAGCTTGAGGTCATCCAGCAGCGCTTTGGGCTCGTCCGTCGCACGCTGGAAAATGAGAACCTCAAAGCGCGCATGGACTTCCTATCCAGGCATGGGAATGAAGAATTCCTGGCGGCGCAAAAAGATTTTGATGCTCGTCTGGCCGAGCGGCTACGCGAAGTAAGCGAGTACGAGGAAGCTATTATCTGGGCCAACGAGCCTACCGTGCTGCCGGAAGGCAATTTCGAAAGGTTGCTGGACATCGCCAACATTCATTGTGAAGACATGAATGGAAAGAAACGGCCCATCCTGACCATGGACGAAGTCCAGATGCTTTCCATTCGCAAGGGCTCGCTCGACGAAGAAGAGCGGCTTCAGATTGAGTCGCACGTCGTCCATACCGTCAGCTTTCTGCAACAGATCCCCTGGACCAGCGAACTGCGCAACGTTCCGGAGATTGCCCGCGGCCATCATGAAAAATTGAACGGTACCGGCTATCCCTACAAACTTTCTGCCCCGGAAATTCCCGTGCAGA
>DASXIL010000145.1:0-4179 GCA_036497985.1 Candidatus Angelobacter sp.
CAGGCCGTAGATGCCGATCAGCGCGAGCGTTAGACCCATGAGTCCCATGGCTCCGACAATCTGCATGATCATGCGGGGTGCAGCGGCCCGGCCTGCGTAGAAATCAGATAGCGTCCGCACGTTATAAATCGGCTGGTTGACGTCGAGTGCGCGGACCACGTCCCGCAAAGGTGCTGCCAGGTTTGCAGGGTCCGCAGGAGTCAGCGCCAGCAGCGCCATTTGTGAATGGGGCTCTTGCGCGTAGGGAAGATAAAAATATCGCTGCGGATTTTCCGACACGAAAGTATATTTGGATGTCTTGGCCACCCCGACCACTTGCACCCATGGCCCCTGCGCGTTATCCAGACGCACGCGCTTGCCGACTGGATCCTGGCCGGGCCAGTAGAACCTGGCGAATTCTTCGTTAACGATTGCCACGCGCGACGTGTCTGGCTTGTCGGTGGCAGCGAATCCGCGCCCGCTGACCAGCGGAATTGCCACGGTGCCAAGGTAATTCTCGTCAATCAGGGCATAGAGAATCTGCTCATTCTCCTGATTCTTGGGGAACTGGTAGCCTTCGGGTGCGACACTCCGGGCCAGAACATTGCCCGGTGAAAACGGAATCGAACTGGTCAAAGCAACCGAAGCCACGCCCGGCAAAGCGCAGGCTCGCTGCGTCAGGTCGCGATAAAAAGCCGTGGTTTGTTCCGGTTTGTAATGCACCAGTTCGGTATCGAACTCCATCATCATCAGATGGTCCGTGCGGAAACCCGGGCCGGCGATCAACATCTTATGAAAGCCATCCAGCAGCATGCCGGCAGCGACCAGCAGCACCATGGAGAGGGCGATCTGGCCAACGACGAGCGTGTTGCGGCCCAATGTGCGGCGACCCGCTGCTGCGCTGGAATCGCCACTCTTAAGTGCAGAAACCAGCTCGGTTTTCAAACATTGCATTGCCGGCGCCAGCCCGAAGACAAACGCACTCACCAGTGAAGCCAGCAGGCTTACGATCAGCACGCGCTGATCAAGCGCCGGCGCAATTACAACTGGGAAGTCAGTGGGGATCGGAATAGTTTGCAGAAAGCGAATGCCACCGTAGGCAAACACCAGGCCACAGGCGGTGCCGAGCAGCGAAAGAACAAGGTTTTCAATCATCAACTGGCGCAGCAGCTTGTTGCGGCTCACGCCCAGGGCGATGCGCACGGCAATTTCGCGCGAGCGTCCGCGGGCACGGCCGAGCAGCAGGTTGGCCACGTTGGCACATGCTATGAGCAGGACAAGCGCAGCGAGGGCCATCAGCATGACGGCCAGAACCGGATCAGTAGGCTCGCTTGCAAAGCGGGCCTGCAGCTGTGTCTGTACGGCGACGTTACGGTTGCGGTCAGGGCCGGGGTATCCCTGTTGCAGGGCTTTCCAGAGAGTGGCCAGTTCACTCTGGGCGGTTTGTTGCGAAACGCCCTTGCGCAATCGGCCCTCAACTGACAGCGGGTAGCTGTGGCGATCTTCCAGCGGGTCTTTCGCCGCCGCATTGACGCGTTGCTTCAACGCCAGGGGTACGAAGAATGATGGCCGGATGTATTGGTCCATGCCGGTGAAGCTTCTGGGCGCCACACCAATGACGTTAAAGTCCATGCCGGCGATACGCACCATGCGGCCAATGACAGCAGGGTCATGGCTGAACTCGTCGTTCCAGAAATCGTGGCCCAGGACAACAGGGGCGGCTCCACTTGCGGCTGAGCCCTCGTCCGGAAGAAAGCCCCGGCCCAGTGCCGGCTGTATGCCTAGCACGGAGAAGAAATTGTCACTCACCAGAATGCCCATGCGCATGTGGGCAACTTCATCTCTGCTGCGGGCCATGCTGAATGTGTAGAGCTCAAAAGCCACCAGCCCGTCAAATGACTTGGCATGGGCGCGAAGGTCGCGGTAATCAGGATAAGAAAGCCCACCAACATTCTTGCCGGGCTGGGTCGTGCTGATATCCATTACCTTGCCGGGATCGGCCACGGGTAGCGGGCGCAGGAGCAGTGCATCGGCCAGGCTGAAGATGGCAGCATTGGCCACGATGCCCAGGGCCAGTGACAGAACAGCGATTGAGGTGAACCCCGGACTGCGGCCGATCATTCGGAAAGCATGGCGAATTTCTTGCAGCATACTGAGTATGACGAAGCAAAAAGGGAAATGTTCCCTCAAAATGGGGTCTTTTTTCGCCGCTGCGGCCTTAGACAAGAACCCAAGATTTTGCGATGAAAAAGCTGGACTTAGCGGCGTTTCGTCTTTTTGGGTCCCAGCTCTACTTTGGTCCGCGGGCGGTTCTTGATCCAGATTGGCGTCCCCACAAAACCAAACTTCTGGCGGATCTGGTTTTGCAAAAAACGCTCGTAGGAAAAGTGCAGCTTCACGTCCTTATCAGTGAACAGAATGAACGTGGGCGGCGAGGCCTGCGCCTGCGTCATGTAAAAAATCTTGACCTGCTGGCGGTGCGGGACCGATGCGCGGTCAAAATCCACGGTCTCAAGAAAGCGGTTCATCTGCGAGGTGCCGATGCGCTTGCGCCGCTCGGCTGATACCAGCTCGAGCGCGCGGAAAATCTTGTCGATGTTCTTGCCCGCCGCGGCAGAGACAAAAATCATCGGCGCATAGTCCAGAAACTTCAGCACGCGGCGCGCCTGCTTCTCATACAGATCGCGGTCAGCTGGCGGTTTACCGTCGGTCCGGCCCGGGCCCACCAGGTCCCACTTGTTGATGATGACGATCACTGACCGTCCGCTCTCATGTGCATATCCGCCGATGGTGGCGTCAAGGCCTGTTACACCTTCCACGGCATCAATCACCACCAGCGCGACGTCGGCGGCCTCAAGGTGCTTGCGCGCCATCACCACGGAGAGCTTCTCCGCCATCAGGTGGGTCTTGCCTTTGCGGCGAATTCCGGCCGTATCAATAAAGCGATAGGTGTTGCCGTCTTTCTTGATCACTTCATCCACCGCGTCGCGCGTTGTTCCCGCGACGGGCGAAACAATCGCCCTCGAAGTTCCGGTCAGCATGTTCAGCAACGTTGACTTGCCCACGTTAGGATGGCCGATAATCGACACGCGCGTTTCCAGCCGCGGTGTACGCGCTTTGTGATCGCCTTCGCCGGCATCCTCTGCGTCACCCTCAATGGGCTCGGCGTCTTTTTCGATAGCTGCCTCCGCCTGCTCTGCTACCTCTTCGGCAGAGGACGGTATGGCCTCCAGGATGGCATCCAGCAATTCGGCTGAACCGGTCCCATGCTCGGCGGAAACCATATAAAGATTTTCGATGCCCAGCGTGCGGAAGTTCTCCGCCTGCGCTTCCAGCTTGGTTGAGTCGACTTTGTTGACGGCGAGAAATAGCGGCTTGCCCAGACGACGCAGCAGCCGCGCCAGTTCCATATCTGGCGCTGCCAGCTCGGTCCGTACGTCGACGACGAGCACAATGGCCGCGGCTTCTTCAAAAGCGAAGCGTGCCTGGCGGAAAATTTCTGCGGGAATGAAATCCTTGTCATCGGGAACGATGCCACCAGTATCGACAATGCGTAGCCGCCGGCCTTGCCACGTAGTTTCACCGTAGAGCCGGTCGCGGGTGATACCCGGCTCGTCGCCCACAATGGCGCGGCGCGATCCGGTCAGCCGGTTGAAAAGCGTGGATTTGCCCACATTGGGCCGGCCAACAATCGCCACCAACGGCGCTGCTTTTTTTGCGGATTCGGTAAGCTGTTTCACTTCTTCTTCCCAAACAATTTTTTGGCTTCTTCCGTTTTCATGATCACCGGCTTCCCGCCGCCCGGTGGATGCAGAACCACGGCCAGTTCCTCGCTGCAATCCGGCCCGGCCCAGCCGTAATAATGCTTCAGGTTGTAATCCTGGCTTAGCGGCACTGAAAGCTTCAGCTCCAGCTTAGGCGTGCTTTCCAGCTTGTAAACGTGAAGCGGGTCATAGGTCAGCAGATTAGAGCCCCAGGTTTGCGAAAAGCAAGGAAGGCCGGCCATCTCTTTCGTTCCATCGCCATCCAAATCAGCCAGTTCCGCAACATGAAAAATTTGATTAAATAACAACTTTGGATCTCCGGCGGCGTCAAGTCCGATCACATGCAAGCGCTCCGGATCGCTTGCGTAATCCAGGCTTGCAAGAAACGCTAACGGAGGTAAGCCGTCTGTCACACGGAGAAACAAAACAAACTTCG
>DASXIL010000146.1:0-5198 GCA_036497985.1 Candidatus Angelobacter sp.
CAAGAATTGAGTGCAGGCGCAACTAGCACTTAGGCCTGACAAGATTACAAAGTCTGATAACTTTTAAATTCTTACTCCACCCTATTGGCTTATATTCGCCTTTCGTTTAATATGCGCTTAAGGTTCTCGCCGGGAGCGGCAGCGGCGAACCGTCTTTAGACAGGCAGCAGGAGCGAAGCCGGTTTAGAGATAAGGAAATCCCAAGGCTGGAGGCGGGAGATCCAAAAAGGCCTGCAACCATGTTCTCATAGCCGGTCCACCGTTTGGGCCACAGATTGTGTCGAGACACAGAAAACCAGCCATTAGCACTTAGCCATTAGCCTTTAGCCACGACGGGGATATCTCGTTTACGACAATGGGTAATTGGCACTTGGTATTTGGCTTGGACCGAAGAACCCTGAAAAATCCACAACCTCAATGTCCAAAGAATCGCAGGCGAGAGTACCTCTGCCTAGGCGAGGAACCACGCAGCCGAGAGCGACAGCGCTCCATGAGTTTTTTAGAACAAACTATGGCGGTTCCTGAATAGATGTATCCCAAAATTGATATCGGCTGGGACTCGAACCGGTCGCTGATTAAAGACTGAAATAGCAGAATAAGGTGATCCTGAAGAGCAGCGGAGCCGATCCTTCGCCTTCGCGCGGTGAGCATGGATCGGACAAGAGTGTTGTGTGCTCGGCTC
The DNA here is from genome assembly GCA_036497985.1 of Candidatus Angelobacter sp. Lineage (GTDB taxonomy): Bacteria > Acidobacteriota > Terriglobia > Terriglobales > Acidobacteriaceae > Angelobacter. The sequence goes on from DASXIL010000146.1 coordinate 683, forward strand.
AGGATGGCACGTCGCGGGGGATTGAGCATGAGGAACGGGATACAGCAACTATGGAACCGCTTTAGACGACCCAATGCCGACAACTTTCTTATACGGAGCAAAAGCGATGAACAGCAGAGGCAAGCTAAAAGAAATGGGCAGACAACAGATCATGGCGGCGATAGTGGAATGCACGGAGAAGCTGGGAGAGGTGCCCAGCCAGCCGCAATTAACCAAGATGACCAACTTCACCAAACTGCAAGTTAGAAAACATTTTGGGTCCTACGCGCACGCATTGCGGGCATGCAAACTGGAAAAATCCGGCGGTGGGTGGAAGATCACAATGGAAGCTTTGTTTCAAGACTGGGCGATGGTGGCGCGGGCGCTGGGAAAGCTGCCGAGCGTTACCGAATACGAGCAGACGAGCCAGTACAGCCAGACGCCGCTGGTGAAGCGTTTTGGAACGTGGGGCCAGGTCCCACATGGTTTGAAACAGTACATTGAGGAGCAGGGGCGAGAAGAAGAATGGAAAGATATTCTGGAAAAGATTGCGGCGATGGACACGTTGGCGCAGAAAAAAGAGGAGTCGCGCTGGAATGGAAGCGCTCAGACCGGTGGCGTGAGTCCGCTGGGCCGACCGGCAGTAAAGGAAGGAACGGATGAAACCTCTGTTACGGAAACCTCCGGTGCGAATGAAGGAAACGGATTAGCGCGACAGGCGCGGGGAATGCGCCGCGGCGCAAGGGCCGGTGGATTTAGATTCGGCCCGCCGAACGGAGCGGGCTGGCGCGCGAAGATACTGGAAGACCGTCCGGTTTACGGGGCGCTGATGAATCCATCTCCGCTGGCGCATGGCCCGACGAATGAATTGGGAGTGCTCTTTCTGTTTGGAACGGTGGCCGCCCAGTTGGGTTTTGTGGTGACGTGGATACGAAGCGAGTTTCCGGACTGCGAGGCGATGATCCTGGTGGGACCCGAAAAATGGCAACGGATAAGGATTGAATTCGAATACGAGAGCCGCAACTTTCTAAAACACATGCACGACGCGAAGGGATGCGATTTGATTGTGTGCTGGAAACATAATTGGCCGGAGTGTCCGGTGGAGGTGTTGGAGCTGAGCAAGGTGATTGGGGACCTCGCCGGCAGATAGGCGTGGGAAAAACCTACCACGGAGGCACGGAGACACGGAGAAAAACAGGGAAAAGACTGATGGAAAATCCGGTGATCGGGTGATCGGAAAAGCAGCAGGGCTTACCGCGGATCAACGCGGATGAGCGCGGATGGGGAAAAAGCAAAAAGCTTTACCACTGATTAACACTGATGGGAATCGAGAGATCGGGAGATCCGGTGATCGGAAAAGCAGCAGGGCTTACCGCGGATCAACGCGGATGAACGCGGATGGGGGAAGAACGAGAAGAGGTGCGGAAAAGGGCGAAACTCAACCACTGATGAACATGGATGGCACTGATCAGGAATAAGCGGGAATGCTTTACTGCGGATCAATGCGGACCAACACGGATGATTGCCGATCAACGCGGATCAGGCGGACTGGCGGCGCAATTCTGGAAACGTGCGGGCGGCATGGACAAAATGCTGAACGCACAAAGCTTCTCGCCGTTCCAATCCTGCCGCGGAGGTTACAACAACGACCCGGTACGTGGGCTGAAGACAATAACTGCAACCGGCAATCTCTTCAAGGATTCGATCTGAACCAGAGGTCCAAAGAGGAGAACAATCAATAATTCTTTCGCCGGGTTTCAAGGTGAACGCGGAAGACGCTTGCTGAGGGTGATGTTGCATGGCCGAAGTACCTCGTTGCCCGATACAATACCCGTCCTCGATTTCATTTTCAGCCTGTTTTTAATTCCGGCCGGTGACTTCAGTAATTGAAACGCCAGGCAACTGAACGGCACGGGAGAACCTACCACGGAGGCCGCGGAGGAAATCGGTTGATCGGAAAAGCAGGAAGACTTACCGCGGATAAACGCGGATGAGCGCGGATCAGGAGAACCCAAAAGCCTCTCCCGCAGATGAGCGCAGATAACGCAGATCGAGATGAAAGAATTTTCACTTCGCAAGCCGGCCAGATGCGGCATGATCGCGATCAGCCAAATTAAGGCTCTTCTTACCAACGTTCCAAATCGGGAATGTGATGGCGATCATGGGGAACTGTACCAAAAAAACTTTTTCAGTGTCTCTGCTGGTTTAGTAGTATTGACGCCAGTCGATAGGGCAAGACCGTATAGGCTCGCAGCCACTCTTCAGTTCGAATTAGTTCAAAGCGGCCACCAAATCGGATTTTTTTAGGAGACCAAGGAATGTTCAGGAACACGTCAACTCCCGCGTGAATGTTTCTTTGCGTCACTACGATTCCACAATGCAAATGAAATGCGTGGAGCGCAGGCGCCAGGAAACAGAGGAGCGATGTGTGTTTTGAAGTCCCGGCAAGGTGCTATCGACGCACGGAACGTTATAGGAAGTAACGCAATTAAATCGCAGTTCATAAATGTCTTTCCGCTTAATTTATTTGGCTTCAACTATTTTCTAAATCGCAAAAGCAAAAGAACGTGGATTTTGAATGGATGTTGAATGAGCATTGACTTGAACAAGGAGCAAAGAATGTCCCGATTGTTGCGTGGTGCCGTATCGTTTCTGTGTCTCGTTCTGTTTTTTCTAGCCCTGCCCGCAATGGCGCAGGTTTCACAGCCCAATAGGCAAGACCAGCCCGAAGGAACTCCAGCCCAGACTTCTCCCAGCATGACTTTCCAGGCGCTCCACCACGGTGTTCCGTGGCGTGATCCCAACGGGCCAGCGGCAGCGATAGGTTTTGCCGCCCCAGCCGGCGCACACCTGACCTACCACAATGGACCGATCATCTCCAACGTTCAGGTGATACAGGTGTTGTACGGAAGCGGGTCTTATAACGCGCAAGTAGCCGGAACCACTTCACCCACCATGGGCAATTTCTTTGCCGATATCACCAGCACCGGACTCATCAGCCTGATGCAGCAGTACAACACGAATATTTCAGGAGGCACGGGTCAGGTTTTCGGTAATGGCACATTCGGCGGACTGTTCCAGATTGTTCCGGCAGCGGGCAACAACGGCTCAACAATCACGGACACGCAGATCCAGTCGGAACTTCTGGCACAAATTAATGCAGGACACCTGCCGTCGCCGGTCCTGGATTCCCTGGGTAACCCGAACACCCTTTATATGATCTATTTCCCTCCGGGAAAAACGATCTCACAAGGCGGCAGCAATAGCTGCCAGGCGGGCGGATTCTGCGCCTATCACGGCACCACGTCCAGCACGCTGGGTGGCCACAACGTTCTTTACGGTGTAATGCCGGACATGCAGGCGGGCAGCGGTTGCTCCAGCGGTTGCGGCACATCGACCGTGTTCGGCAACTATACGTCGGTAACCAGCCACGAGTTGACGGAAGCCATGACGGATGCGCAAGTCGGCATCGCTACAGTGATCGGGCCTCCGCTCGCATGGTATGACTCGAACAATGGCGAGATTGGCGATATCTGCAACGGCCAACAAGGTTCGTACGTCGCCAATGGCACCACATACACAATCCAGCTGGAGTTTTCCAACTCCGCGAATAATTGCGTTAATTTCCCGGTTGTGTCGGGTCCAAACTATACGCTGTCCGCTTCACCCAGCAGCTTGACCGTAACGCAGGGAAGCAGCGGCAACTCAACGATTACCGTGACTCCGAGCGGCGGCTTTACGGGAAGTGTATCGCTTTCAACGTCGGCGCTGCCGAGCGGCGTAACGGCCAGCTTTGGCACCAATCCGACAACGGGAACCAGCGTGGTAACTTTCACCGCCAGCTCAACTGCAACCACAGGGACGTCATCGGTAACGATCACCGGAACGTCAGGGACATTGAGTCATACGACGTCAATTTCATTGACGATAAATAGCGTTGCGACGCCGAACTTCTCACTGTCCGCTTCGCCCAGCAGCTTGAGCGTGACACAGGGAAGCAGCGGCAACTCCACGATTACGGTTACTCCGTCGGGCGGCTTTACTGGATCGGTAACGCTTTCTAATTCCGCTCTGCCCAGCGGCGTGACGGCTTCGTTCGGCACCAACCCGACGACTTCAACCAGCGTTCTAACTTTCACAGCCAGCAGCACCGCAACCACCGGAACATCGACAATCACGATCACCGGCGTTTCCGGGACTCTGTCTCACACAACCTCGATCAGCCTTACCGTGAATCCCACGGGCGGCACCACGAACCTGATCGTCAACGGCGGATTTGAAACCGGCGCGGCCAGCCCGTGGACGCTCACGGCCGGCGTGCTCAACAATTCCACCGCAGAGCCCGCGCACACCGGCGTATGGGATGCATGGCTGGATGGCTACGGCACCACCCATACTGACTCGGCCACTCAAACCGTGACCATTCCTTCAACGGCAACCAGCGCGAACCTGGTTTTCTGGCTGCATATCGACACGGCGGAAACAACAACCACCACCGCGTTTGACGTGTTGTCAGTCCAGGTGCTCAACAGTTCCA
>DASXIL010000147.1:0-5067 GCA_036497985.1 Candidatus Angelobacter sp.
GCGCCGGAGGAACAATATGAGGCGATCAAAGCACATTTGGTGCCGGCGCTCGGCAAGGTGACGGAAGGTATTGCGTTCTCTTTTCCCCCTCCTGCTATTCCAGGTGTCGGCGCCTCGGGAGGTTTCAGCTTTCTGCTGGAAGACCGCTCTGGGAAGGAACCGGAATTCCTGAACAAGAACCTTAGCCAATTCCTGGCAGCCGCGCGAAAGCGTCCTGAACTGGCTGGTGTTACCACCACGGCCCTCCCCACCATACCGCAGGTCTATATTGACGTGGACCGGCCTAGGGTGATCGCGCAGGGTGTGCCGCTCTCTGACGTTTACAAAACAATGCAGATGTTCATGGGCGGCGTGCTCGTGAACTATTTCAATCGCTTTGGCAGGCAATGGCAGGTATATGTCCAGGCAGAGGGAGAGTACCGCACCCGCGCTGAAAATGTTGGCCAGTTTTACGTGGCCAATAATGCGGGGCAGCCGGTCCCCATGAGTGCTCTTACACGGATCAAATCCACCACCGGTCCCGAGTTCACCATGCGCTATAACCTCTATCGCTGCGCACAAATCAATGGCAGTGCCGCGCCCGGTTACAGTTCAGGCCAGGCCGTGAAAGCGCTGGAAGAAGTTTATGCCCAGACCATGCCGACTGAGATGGGTTACGACTATCTTGGCATGTCCTACCAGGAAAAAAAGGCAACTGAGGGAGTCTCATCGAGCGTCATCTTTGGAATGTCTTTACTGTTCGTATTCCTGATTCTCGCAGCCCAATATGAGAGCTGGTCATTGCCCTTCAGCGTACTGCTGGGAACACCGGTTGCGGTGTTCGGCGCTCTGTGGTTTCTCTGGATGCGAGGACTGGAAAACAACGTGTACGCACAAATCGGGCTGGTAATGCTGATTGGCATGGCCGCTAAAAATGCGATCTTGATTGTTGAGTTCGCAAAAATGGAGTTTGACAAAGGCAAATCACCCGAAGATGCGGCCCTCGTAGCGGCCAAACTTCGTCTGCGGCCAATCCTGATGACTGCGTTCGCTTTCATTCTGGGATGCGTGCCGCTGTGGGCGGCTACCGGGGCCGGCGCCGTGTCCCGTCGTGTGCTGGGTAGCGCTGTCATAGGCGGCATGCTGGCGGCTTCGCTTATTGCCATTTTTCTGATCCCGGTCAGCTTCGATCTGGTCGAACGTCTGGCACATCGAGGTAAGAAAGGTAAGAAAAAAGAGCCGGAGCCGCAGTTGATAAAGCCACCGGCAGCGGCTGCATGAGGGAATATGAAGCCTAGTCATGTCTCTATTAGGTTCATCATCTTCGCGGGGATATTGCAGGCGGGCTGCACTTTAGGCCCCAACTACAAGCGCCCCAAGGTGGACACTCCAACGGTGTACCGTGGTGTTGATCAATTGCCCGGGAGCCAGAACGGCCCATCCCTGGGGAATGAAAAGTGGTGGACGGTTTTTCAGGACCCGCAATTACAGGAGCTGATCCGCACGGCGCTCGCCGGGAATTATGATGTGCGAATTGCGGCCACTCGTGTGCTGCAGGCACAGGCATTGCTGGGGATCACCCGCGCCGATCAGTTTCCTACCATTTCAGCCAACGCGGCCGGCCTGAACCAGCGCATTCCGCAAACGGTCACGCTGCCCACGACAAACACCGGCGCCATTTCTGCCGGCCTTTCATTGGCCTGGGAGCTCGATTTCTGGGGCAAGTTCCGGCGCGCCACGGAGGCCTCTCGCGCAAATCTGCTGGCCACTGAGTGGGGACAGCGCGCGGTCATAACGAGTTTAATCAGCAACGTCGCTACCGCATATTTCCAGTTGCGCGAACTCGATTTGGAAATGGAAATTTCGAAACAAACCCTGGCCACCCGTCAGGAATCCTTGCGTCTCGTCAAGGTCCGCGCTCAGGGTGGCGTAACCTCGATGATTGACGTGAGGCAATCAGAACAATTGGTGTATTTTGCCGCAGCCTCTATTCCCGATCTGGAGCGGCGGATTGAACAGCAGGAAAATTTTATAAGCGTCCTGATCGGCAGGAATCCCGGGCCTATTACTCGCGGCCGGTCTCTTGTTGAAACTACCATTCCAGCTACGGTGCCTGCGGGGCTTCCTTCGGAGATACTGGAGCGCCGGCCTGACGTTCAGTCTGCTGAGCACTCATTGGTTGCGGCAAATGCACGGATCGGCGTGGCCAAAGCAGCTTATTTCCCACAGATTGTTCTCACGGGAACGGGTGGTTATCAAAGCTCGGCCCTGACCAGCCTCTTCTCCACGCCTGCCGGGTTCTGGAGCGCCGGCGCCCAGCTTGCACAACCCATCTTTACCGGCGGAAGAATTCGTTCCGGCGTGAGATTGTCTGTATCGCAGCAACAGGAAGCTGTGTTGTTTTACCAACAGAGCATACAACAGGCGTTTCGCGACGTTTCTGACTCGCTGGTCGCTTACAAGAAGAACCAGGAATCGCGGGAACAGCAGGAGCTGCTGACAAAAGCTGCCGAAGATGCGACCCGTCTCTCTGACGTACGCTATCGCGGCGGCGCAGCAAGTTATCTGGAAGTGTTGGATAGCGATACACGTTATTTCTCTGCACGGCTGGGTCTGGCGCAGGCACAGCTCAACGAACGAGTGGCATTAGTGCAGGTTTATAACGCGCTGGGAGGAGGATGGGAGCAGTAGCAGTTGAAATTCTCGATCTGCGCCCTTTTGTGGAAATGCGCAATGGCATGTTGAGGTCTTTCATCCACTACCGCCCTAAGTCCTGCAAATATTTTCCCACCGTTTCGTGGGTTTTCATCGCAATTGTCGCCTGTTTAGCGTCCACGCCATCGAAATCCCAGGTCCTGGCCAATAAGATACTCACGCCGCAAGTCACACCCTCTCCAGGCCAGACTGCATCACCAACGCCGTCACCAACTCCTATCAGGGCCGTGCCCTTACACCAGATTGCGGAACAGGCGGAAGAACTGGAGAAGCAAATACGTAAGACGTCAAAAAATCTTATACCTGTTCCGGATCGACAAGTTGAGAATCTTGAAGCGAAAGCACAGGCTGACGAAATAAGCCGGAGAGCGCGCCAATTAGAAGACTTGCTCACCGGAATTCCGAATCGAATGCAACTTCAGCAGGAGGAGCGGTACTGGAGAGCATTGGAGGAAGAATACGCGGCCAAACGTAAATTGTTGACGGTCCGCGCCGCAGATATCGAAGAAGTGATGCAATGGCTTGACAAGGAGCAGGCACGATGGGAGGCCACATCAGAGCAGGTCCGTGAAGCCGCCGGACTTGAAGTGGTAGCAGGACGCGTAGAGCAGGAGGTCGATGCGATACACCAGTTACGCTCGGAGGCCCAAGATCGGCTAAACCTGATTTTGACCCTGCAAAATCATATTTCCGAGCAGGACCGCGAACTCTCCGCGGTGCTGCGGAAACTGGACGAGGCGCATGAACGGCTGCACGACAGTTTGTTCGAAAGAGACAGCCGGCCTTTATGGCAAGCTCGGCAGCGAGAAGTCCCTGACCAGCCTTTAAGCACGGTAATTCGGTTGTCGGCCAGTCGTGGATTTACAGGGACACGGGAGTTCCTGCGCGCGCAGAAGCCTTTGCTCCTGGGCATGGTTGCAATCTATGTATTCGCGCTGCTGATAGCCTTCCGGCTAAAGAATTACGCAGCATCAGAAGACAAAGGGGACGTGATCATTGACTGGATACAGATTTTCCTCCGACCCTTTTCAGCCGCGATGCTTGTAGCGTTACTTCCAATCATTGGAATGCTTGCCTCGGCCCCAATCGGGGTCTCATTTGTTATATGCCTTCTCTGTGTTGCTCCGGTGTTGCGATTACTCCCTGGGCTCGTTCCGGCGGCAGTGCGGAAAGTTGTGTACGTGCTATGCGTTTTTTATGTGTCCGTGTGGGCACATCAGGTTCTTCAGTTTGGATCAGCCTTTGGGCGCGAACTATTCGCTTTCATCATTTTTCTTGCCCTCATTGTTTTCATCTGGTTGACCCGCCCCTCCCGCATGAAAATCCAATCGGTTTCTGCCTGGCGTCTCAGGTTCCTGTTCGCCGCAAATACTATCGGTCTATGTCTGCTGGCGGTTTCCGTCATTGCCAACGTTGTTGGTTTTGTATCCCTGGCCCAGGTTCTTGGGGTGGGAACGTTGTTTTCGGCCTTCGCATTCGCGTCGCTCTATACCATGGTTCGCGTCCTGCATCTCGGCGTCACTATCGGCGTGAGCAGCGCCTGGTTTCATTCCCTGCCCGACGTCCAGCCCGGCGTGATTGAACGGTGGGCATGGCGTCTCCTGGTCTTTTTCGCCTGGTTTCTGTGGCTTGATATTGATCTGTACCTTTTCACCGTCCGTAGCAATGTAGTGAGCACTCTGCAAAGCATGCTGCAGCACCCCATCAGCTTTGGAAAGAGCCAAGTCACGCTGGGCGGAACGCTGAATTTGTTCCTGTTCCTGTTCTTTGGTTATGCCATTGCCAATATCGCAAGTTTCATCCTGGGAAAGATCCTGCTTCCTAAACTCTCGTTACGAGGCGGGATGGCCTACGCGATATCACGCTTCACATATTACGTGTTACTGGGAGCTTTGTTCTTTGCCGGTTTGGCGAATACAGGATTGGAGCTGAATAAATTCACCGTGATCACCGGAGCGCTGGGACTCGGTGTCGGATTCGGCTTACAGAACATCGTGAACAACTTTGCTTCTGGCCTTATCATTTTGTTTGAGCGTCCAATTCGGATCGGAGACACGGTTGAGATTGGCGGAGTTTCCGGCATAGTAAGGCGGATTGGAGCTCGATCCAGTACAGTGCTCACTTTTCAGGGCGCGGAGGTGATTCTCCCCAACAGCAATCTTCTTTCCAACCAGGTCACCAATTGGACTTTGTCTTCGACTCGGCGGCTGGTCGAAATACCGGTCAGGGTCTCCTACGGTACAGATCCCGTCCTCGTGCTCAAACTCCTCATGGAAATTGCCACGTCGAACCAACACATTCTCGCCCATCCGCGGCCGGAGACATTGCTTCTTGGATTCGGTGAGAGCTCGCTGAATGTCGAACTCAGATTCT
>DASXIL010000148.1:0-2341 GCA_036497985.1 Candidatus Angelobacter sp.
TGCTGTCCGCCAAGGCAAGTTTTTTGAACTGAACCTGGATGGCGGGCTGGACAAAAATGCCGCCAAGGTTGAGGTGGAGCGCATTGCTAAAGACGTGCTCACCAATCCTGTGATTGAGGAATTTTCGTATCGCTTAGAGGAGTAAGAAATTTGGCGATATTGGAAGGTGTCCTGCGGAAGTCAAGTGTCAGGGCATGAATTCACTCGTGCCGAAAGAGGCCCAAATTGACCGGGCTTTAGACCACTGACGTCGTTGGTTTTCCCCTCGCCAGCGCAAATCTTTGCACTTGCCGCCATGAATGTACTCACGTAACCCAACGCAAGTAACGTCCCGGAGTAGAATTAAGTCGGAATCCCCCGCGTAAACTCCTGAGTCCAATGGTCAAAGGTTGGCGATTGGCATGCAGGTACTTTAGGCATCATCAGTCGACAGGATTTTTAATTTATGTGTGGAATCGTAGGTTACGTAGGAAAAAAACGTGTTGTCCCGGTGATCATTGACGGTCTCCGGAGCCTGGAATATCGCGGGTATGACTCCGCTGGGATTGCCGTTTGCGGCAATGGAAATGGCGGAGCGGTGCAGGTGCGGCGGGCTGAAGGCAAGCTGCGCAATCTGGAAGAAGCGATCCGCCTGAAGCCGCTGGAAGGCAGCTGGGGCATTGGCCACACGCGCTGGGCCACGCACGGCCGGCCGACGGAAGAGAATGCCCATCCGCATCGCGACTGCATCGGCAAGATCGTGGTGGTGCACAACGGCATTGTTGAAAATTATCTCCAACTTAAAAAGAAGCTGATTGAAGAAGGTCACAAGTTTTCTACTGAAACCGATACAGAAATCATTGCGCACCTGATTGAAAAAGCTTTGGACAAACAAGGCAACGGGCATCGGCCCAGTCTGGAAGAGGCTGTGCGCAAGACGGTGAAGCAGCTTACCGGCGTGTTTGCTCTTGCCGTGATTTCAGAGGACGAGCCCAACAAGATTGTTGCTGCGCGCAATGGCCCGCCGGTGGTGATCGGCATGGGCGACAACGAATATTTTGTCGCGTCGGACATACCGGCGCTGCTGCCTCACACGCGTGACATCTTCTTTCTTCAAGATGGCGATCAGGCGGTAATTACCACGTCCGGAGTTCAAATTACGGATTTTGACGGTAAGCCGGTAAAGCGTGAAATCCAGCGTGTAACGTGGGACCCCATCATGGCGGAAAAGGGCGGCTTCAAGCACTTTATGCTCAAGGAAATTTATGAGCAGCCGGCTGCCGTGCGGGACACCACGCTGGGCCGCGTTTCGCTTGATTCGGGCCGCGTCTTTCTGGAAGAGATGGACGTGACCGAAGACGAGTTGCGCAACGTGCAGAAGATCAACATTGCGGCGTGCGGCACCAGTTGGCATGCGGCGCTGGCAGGCAAATTCATGATTGAGCGGCTGGCCCGCATTCCGGTGGAAGTGGATTATGCCAGCGAATGGCGCTATCGCGATCCCATAACATCCAGCAAGGAAATCACGCTGTTGATTACGCAGTCCGGCGAGACCGCGGACACGATTGCGGCGCAACGAGAAGCCAAAGCCAAAGGCTCTAAGACGCTCGCCATCTGTAACGTGGTAGGCGCAATGATTGCCCGTGAAGCTTCCGGCACAGTTTATACGCATGCCGGCCCGGAGATTGGCGTGGCATCAACCAAGGCTTTTACGGCGCAGCTGACAGCATTGTTCCTGCTGGCGCTTTACCTGGGAGAATTGCGCGGCGCGACTTCAACCGACGATGCCCGCCGCTATATTGACGAATTGCTCAAGCTGCCGTCCAAACTGGAGTCAATTCTTGCCCGCGATGCGGATTGCGAAGCGCTGGCCAAGCAGTATTACCGTGTGCAGGATTTTCTGTTCCTTGGCCGCGGCATTCACTACCCCATTGCGCTGGAAGGCGCGCTCAAGCTGAAAGAAATTTCCTATATCCATGCGGAAGGCTATCCCGCGGGCGAGATGAAGCACGGCCCCAACGCGCTGATTGATGAAAACCTGCCCGTGGTGATGGTTGCCACCAAGGATGCGAACGATCCGAACTCAGTGCTGCGCTATGAAAAAACCATGTCAAACGTGAAAGAAGTAAAAGCGCGTTCCGGCATAGTAATAGCCGTGGCCACTGAGGGCGACGAGGAGATCAAGGAATCTGTCGACCACGTTCTATACGTGCCGCATGCGCCGGAACTGCTCTTGCCGATCCTGGAAGTGGTTCCGCTGCAACTGCTGGCGTATCACATCGCGGTTCGGCGCGGTTGCGACGTCGATCAGCCGCGTAACTTGGCCAAGTCGGTAACGGTCGAGTAGTTGTCAAAGATCAAC
>DASXIL010000149.1:0-10074 GCA_036497985.1 Candidatus Angelobacter sp.
TGCATGCGCCGCGCCAGCTTGAGAAAAAGAGCGATTTCATCCGCCGATAGGTGCTCGAGTTCGAGTAACGAGCGTGTGCGCGGCATGCTCAAGAAATACGTTCCACCAACAGGACCTGCTCTTCCTGATCGATCTCATTTAGTTTAACTTCAATGATTTCAGCGTCACTGGTCTGCACGGTGCGGCCGATGAAAGCGGCTTCAATGGGCAATTCGCGGTGCCCGCGATCGATGAGAACGCAGAGTTGCACGCGGCGAGGACGCCCGTGGTCAAACAGCGCGTCCATGGCGGCACGGACAGTGCGGCCGGTGTAGAGAACGTCGTCCAAAAGGATCACGTTTTTGTCCACAATATCCGTTCCCAGCGGCGTGGCTTTTTTGATCACAGGGCTGGTGCCGACGGTGGAAAGATCGTCGCGATACAGAGTGATATCCAAGGTGCCTACCGGCACGGGCGTTTTTTCAATCTGCTGAATCAAGGCGGCCAGGCGGTTGGCCAATGGAACGCCACGGCGCTTGATGCCAACGAGCACAAGATTTTCCACGCCATTGTTTTTTTCGACGATCTGGTGGGCCAGACGAACGAGTGTCCGCTCAATTTCAGAGCCGGACATCAGGCGTCCTTTCACGTGCAGGTTGGGAAGTCGAGTGGAGGCAGGATTCATAGTCACCGCATGATATCCGAAGGGAGCGCGATGCGCCAACCGACCGGCTAAAGCTCTCTTTTCTCCTTTCTGAGCGCGCCAAACAAAGCCCCACTGCCACTCCCGAGAGCGAGGCAGAGAAGAAGCAACATTACAAAGGAGAAAGCGATAACCGCAACCAAGCCTTCGGGGGTTGTGAACCATTGCAACAGCTGCTGCGCCTGGGGGTCTGGGTTTTGCGCGGAAAGTTGCTGGATCTGCTTCACCATCAGATCGTGATACTGGGCCCGTTGAAAAGAAATGCTCACCAGAAAGAAAGCCAGAAAAAGGGTAAAGCTCAGCAGCCCCATCATTGCGCCCATGCGGGCCCCTTGCCCGCTGCGGATAGCAATTGGGCGGTGGCGCCTGTAACGCGAGATGGCCGAGACCAGGTTGGCGGGCAGAAACACAAACAGGGCCAGCGGGTGCAGAGTCATTGTAAGAACGTCAGTAAGCGCAGCCAGAGGAATGGCAGTACGAAGAAAGTATTTCCAATCGATTCCTGCCGTAGTCGAAAGCTCAGATGGCAAAGCCGATACCGGCAAAGAGGGCGCAGGAAGACCGGAGTCAGAGGCAATTGTCTCCTCTTGAGACGTTTCGATGGCTCGCGAAACCCTTATCTGTGGCGCACCGCACGCCGGGCAAAAGGCGATTTGCCCTTCAAGAGGGTGTCCGCAGCGGTGGCAATCTGTTTGCATATATTTCACGTTACAAGAGCTTTTCCAGCTTGGCAAACCGGGCACGCGCAAAGGCCCACGTTCTGAGAGAAGTTGCAATTTTTTTCTCAGTTGGGCTGAGATGCACGGAGTCATCTGCATTCTGCGCGCGAAAAGCGCCGCTTCCAGCAGTAAAAGTAAAAAAACAATCCAGGCGATATATCAAGTCGCAAAAATCCGACCCTACTTCAACAAGCACCCAAAAAATTTAAAACACTCTGCACCGCAGAAGAAAACGTGTCTTCCGGGAGAAGGAAAAGACCGTGAAAAAGACCCTTGTTCGCATACTGTTGGCTGTTGCCTTAATGACGCTTGGTTCCACAACTGTTCTGGCCGATGGCGGCAATCCGGTGCCGTGCCCTCCCAAAATTCTCTGTTCGGTCAGGTAGTAGCAGATCCCAATGAAAATGGGAAAGCGCTAAGGTTGTCGTGTCCATATTCCTGGTTTAACCTGTCGCACAGGTGAAGTACGTAGATATTGCGTTCGGGTTGTTCCCGCCTGTCTTGCAGACATGGCTGGCCTTATTGCTTGTGCGCCGCCGGGCGTACAAGAGCTTTCCCTTTTTTTTAATCTATACCGTATTTGCAATAGTCGCAGAGCTTTGCAAATTCGCGCTCGCCCAGTACTTCCGACCCACGATGCTGTACTTCTATTTTTACTGGGGAGCGGAAGCAATCTATGCCACGCTGGGTTTTCTTGCCATTCACGAGGTTTTTCGGCGGGTATTTGAGAATTTTAAAAGCCTGGCCTGGTTCAAGTTTCTTTTGCCACTCGTGGGGTTGGGCATGCTTGCAATCTCAGTGCTGATTTCCATTGTGCACAGGGCCGTAGAAACCGCGCCTTTGCTGGAGGGAATTTATTCGCTTCAGGTCGCGGTCCGATGCCTGCAGATCGGAGTGTTTTTTCTTATTTTCTTCCTCGCGCGAGCTTTCGAACTGGACTACCGGCAATATGCCTTTGGAATCGCGGCAGGCTTCGGCATTGCCTCTGCCGGAATTTTATTGGGTACCTTGGTAAGGACAGGCCTGGGATTAAAATCTCTAATGTTCTTCCGATACGTCCCCATTGTGGCATACTGTATGGCGGTAACGGTTTGGCTGGTGTCTTTTGTTAGGGCTGAGCCAGAGGACCCTTTCCGTGACTTCCGGCACATGTTTACCCCAGATTTGTTTCTGGGGCGACTCGAGAAGTACAAGCAAGATGTAAGAGGCATTTTCAAGCCATGACTGCATACGCTTTATTACTCGTTATATTGGCGTTGGTCAGTGCAAGCGCGCTGTACTTCTTTCTGGGACGCTTGTCCAGCTTTCCGTGCCGCACCATCCGCGATGTTCCCGCTTTTCTGCAGCCGGTAGATTCCGCCGGCATGATGCAGCTATTGAACCCGCAAACTGAAGAGTTTCTGCACTCGGCCATGACAGGCGTGGCCTGGCGGCTGGAGCAGCGCAAGAGCCTGCACTTTATGCGTGAGCATCTGCTGCGGATGTCACACAACGCCCACATCCTGCTCGAATGGTCCAATGCCGAGCTCAAAAGACAGATTGTGGGACAAAGCGAAGAAGACGGCGAATGCTATCGCGATTGCGCGCGCCAGCTCCATACAGCAGCCATTGAATTCAGGCTGTTTGCGATTTTGTCGCTTATCAAGATCAACTTGTGGATGGTGTTTCGCACGCAGTCATGGCTGCCGCTTTCGCCACCCAGCCTGGCTGAGCTCAATCATCTGGGCAGCATGCGCTTTTTTGACCTGTACTCGAACCTCACGCGCGCGGTATCCCAACTGGGCCGGCACTATGGCATCGAGTTTCGCGATGAGCTGCTAAGAGCATGGGCCGTTGCAGCCTGATGCCAATTACCGGCCGTAACTAAAATCCTTTCAGCAGGTGCTTCAGCGTCGTCGTTAACGCTATTGGGTCGTGGTCAGGAACCACCGCATCCACCCCGGCTGGCAGATCAGAACCTACAATTTTCCCGCGGACTACCAGAATCACGCACAGACTACGCCGGATCAGCTTGAGAGACTGCGCTACCGACCACCCTTCTGTCTGGATGAAGTGTTCCTGGTCCAGAATGACTGCGTCCACAGGGTTGTTTACGCACATGGCAACGGCATGGTCCGGAGTGAATGTTGTTACCAGCCGATAGCCGAGACCCCTCAGGGCTTTTGCTGTCTGGCTATACCTGCGATCCGCCAGAAGCACAATTGTGGTTTGGGAACCCTTCATAGCGGGAGAGTTAGCGCCAGCCTCCCGCCGGGGAAGAGAGGCCAGGGGAAGGTGTTTTTTTCTTTTTCTGCACAGTACGTGCCGGCATATTTTTTGTTTTCTCTCAGACAGCTGAATTTTTCGGCGTTTTGGAACCAGATATCTTGGCCGATGCCCCATCGCCATCCGGGAACGAAGCTGCCTTCGCGGAACTGTTACCGTCCTGCGAGGTCCGATCATTATCCTGAGCCGGCGCGGCCTGCGCCGAGGCATTACCATCTCGTGAGAGCACGCGCTTTAATGCTTCCAACAACAGGTGCGGATCGCCCAGCGATTCCAGGTGCTGATCGAACAATCCTACGGGGAACTGTGAGCTACTGGTCTTACTAAGAGCGACAATCGGCAGGGAGCTGTTCAAAGACTTGAATGTCCGTGCAAGTTGAAACCGCTGTTCGCCGTTGATGGAGTCGCCAAAAACAACGGCACTGACCTCAGAGGTCTTAAATGTCCGCACGGCTTGATCCAGATCATCAATCGCAACGACCTGGTAACCAGCTCTTTCCAGAATCATGTTCCGGGTGATTTGAGCCGGTGAGATTTTACTTATACAAAGGACAGTCCATCCCATTGAATGTCAGGTCTTCCGTAAAATTTGTTTTTGCTCTCAGGGTCTAAGCGAACCGGACTTGAATACTTATTCAACGTGAGTACAGAACCGCGTCAAATCAACAGATGCGAAAGGGCCTCAACATCTGGGAACCGGATTAAACCAGTTCGTTTAACGCTTCCTATGATGCTAGGCAAAGCAGGATTGGATGCTTTTTTACAATGTGGAATGAAGCGCGGCGATCAGCTAAAAAGGATGACCCAACTTCGGCCATCCTCTTAATATTTTGTAAGTTCCCCGGAATGACTTTTACTGTTCTGGGTTTATCGCTGCGTTAGTTTGTATCATTGCCACCCCAGGCGCGCACATAGACCAGCGTAAATTCTGAGCCACCGCTTTTCGGCTTGATGGCCACGATGCGCTGATTGTTTTCCGTTCCCACCTTCAGTTCCTGCTTGTAACCGTTGTCGGATTCGTTGCTATCGTTGCAGGTGACATCGGCGTCTTTGTCGCGGTGGTGAAAACTCATGTTGAAACCACCGCTGCAGTCCAGAACTTTACCGTACTTGCCCATGTCCTTGCGATAGAACGAGAGGACTTTGTCATACGGATCGTCACTTTGATATTTCAGGGCGACCACCTTCAGGCCAAAGAGCGAGCTGGAGATATTCACGTTGGCGCTGTGGTGACGGTCATCGTCCTCTTCTTTGGCAATCCTAGCGCCAGGGTAAGGCGAGAGGCCAGTATCCTTCACATCGGACGCGCCTTCCTTTACGCTGAGCGAGCCAAACGGCGTCTTGATATCGACGTCATCCTTTTTCCCATTGCCTTTATCGTGCGTGGTGACGGAACAGCCCGCGAAGGCGATAAGACAAATCAACGCCAGCATTGTCTGGACTAGCGATCGGCGCATATGTCCTCCTTGACGAGGAGCTTAAGGCAATGCCATAGCTCCCCTACTTTGTTCATACGCTCCAGTGAGACGAAAAGTTCCCGCATTTTATCAGGACTGCAATATCCGAAAACCTATTTTGCTCTTGATTTCCCGTGAAAAGCCGCGGGCCGGAAATGCCGGTAGTCCGGCCTAAACGATTGGTTCGTAATAGCGCTCGCCGGCGCAGGCGCGGCAGACGGTTTTCGCGCCAAGTTTGACTTCGCGACGAAAATTGATGCCTTCACCACATTGCGCGCAGACGATCCGTTCGCCTTTATAGCCGGGAAATTCTTCCGGCGGCAGTTCCACGTGGACTGCCTGCGCCTGAAAAAGTTGTTCGTCGGTCATCTCTCGATAGGCCAGCATCTGTTGCTGGTTCTTGTTTTCAATTTCCGGGTGCATGCTCTTGGCCAGGGCTTTTGAAGACTCGCGGGCGGCGATGCGGACGGCCTTGCCGGTTTCCACGTCAACAAAAGTAGCTGCCATCTTGCCCCAATCGCGAAACTTGAGAGCACGCTTGCCCAGGCGGCAGCCGGTCACGACCATCACGGCATCCGTGGCGCAACGGTCAATTTCAACGAACGTGACGATGCGTTTGCGGTCCTTGCCCTGGGGATCTTCCAAGCCAAGTTTCTTCAAGCCAAACATGGCCATGCGGACGCCGAGAACCTGTCCGGCGCAAAGATGGCCATGCGCGACGGCGGCATCATCGAGATATTCCTGAAGGGATTTCATTGTTGCGGGCCCTCTTCTTCTGCTGTTTCAGGCTGGAGATCGGCGCTGTGCGCATGTACTACAAAGCTGGTTTTTTCCCCGGCGATGGTGAAGGTAACACGACTGGGCGAGCGGTCCCATTTGGGTGCGGCACACGCGGGACCGGGAAATTCCTTCCTGAGAATGGGCTTACGCTTGCCCAGTTGTGAGACCACCATATAGGTTTTGGCGCCATCGTCAGAAGCGCCGCAATAAGCAGCGTAGTCACGATACCAGCTTGCTTCCGAGGTATCACCATCGAAAGCAGGCAGGTTGAGTTGCGCGACATGGCCGGTCTGGCGGTCAATGCTGATCCATCCGCCCAACCGCCATATCCACTGCTGCGGCTTCTTTTCTTCCGGGAGAGCGTCATTGACCCGGTACGCGCCCCGGACAACGAAAAGCCTGTCAGTGATTTCATGCGCGGGACCGGTGGTGTACTCGCGGACTCGGCCATCGACGACCAACTCGCGGACTTTGAGCGGCTGCTTCTCGCCGGCTTCCGTACGGACATCCACGGAGCGCCACGCTCCCAGAACGACAGTATGGGCTTTGGGGACAGCAAAGCTGCTGCCCGTGAGCAGTAAAAAGCCGATGAATATGCATCGCAGGTGCACGGTTGTGGCCAATTATATGACCTCACGCCAAAAGAGTTGAAATTTGTAAGCGGCGACGTTTTGGATTATTAGAGACAGATTAATCATCGCGCTTTGACACTTGGAATTGTAAGTATGAAGCGGGAAAAGGCCTTAGAAGACTTATTTAGCGATTCACAACGCCTAACGAAAGCCGTTGCCAAATTTTGATACTTTCAATTTGAAACAATTCCCCATAAAATTAAGCATCTCCCCCAATTTAACCATTTGCGGGCAGCGCCCAATCTAACTAAAACAGAGGCGGCTACCAGGGTATTGTGCTTTTCAACGACGATTCACGAGATAAAGAGGTTCGAGAGTTGCTCGATACAACCCTCGACCCGACTCTACCCTCTCATTTAACGATGGCACCCATATCGGAAAGGGCAAGGGAGGAGTATGGCCGCTATAAGCAGCGGGCGCCAAGGATCCTGGTTGTCGATGACAAACTAGATACCCTGTTACTCCTTCGTGAACTCCTTTCCTCGCGCGGTTACGACATCATTACAGCAACAGAAGCGGAAGAAGCCAAGCAGATGGTCCACACGGAACGGCCGGAGCTTATTCTTCTGGACGTGGTCATGCCCGGCAAGTCCGGCTATGACCTTTGCCGCGAACTCAAGGAAGATCCGTTTACCCGCCTGATACCCGTGGTGATGATCACTGGACTCTCCGATCGCGACGACCGGGTGCGCGGCATTGAAGCCGGCGCGGACGATTTCCTGAGCAAGCCGCTTTACCCGGAAGAGCTGTTTGCCCGCGTCAAGTCACTGCTGAAGCTGAAAGAGTTTACTGACGAGCTGGAAAACGCCGAGGCCGTGCTGGTGGCGCTGGCGCTGGGAATCGAATCTCGCGATCCCTACACCGGCAACCACTGTGAGCGGCTGGCACGGTACGCGGCCGATCTGGGACACCACGTGGGCCTGGATGGGGACAGCATCATCGCTTTGAAGCGCGGCGGCTACCTGCACGACCTGGGCAAGGTCTCCATACCGGACGATATCCTCAAGAAAGGTACGCGCTTGACTCCGGATGAATGGGAGATCATGAAGCAGCATCCGGTAATCGGAGAGTCAATCTGCCGCCCGCTGAAGTCGTTCCAGAATGTGCTGCCTATCATCCGCCATCACCATGAGCACTGGGACGGCAGCGGTTATCCGGACCGGCTTACGGGATACGATATTCCTCTGCTGGCACGGGTGCTCCAGGTTGTTGACGTGTATGACGCATTGCGCACTGCCCGCCCTTATAAACCGGCACTGACCCATGATGAAGCCAAACGCACCATGCTTGAAGAAGCTGCGCGAGGATACTGGGACCCCAATCTGGTACCTGAGTTCTTTTCCATGCTCAAGAAGAAGGAACAATCCGCATGAGCCTGGCGATCGAGTTTCCCTTGTCGAACGAAAGAGTTCAAGCAGCTCAGCCTCAATACAGCATCGTGGTGCCTGCTTACAATGAGCGTGAACGCATTGGCGGAACGCTGGAGCAGGTGCTGAAACATATCCGCGCGCAAAAGTGGAGCGCCGAGGTGGTGGTGGTGAATGATGGATCGCGCGACGATACCGCCGGCTTTGTCAGCGGGTTTGCCGCCGACCATCCTGAGGTGCGGCTGATTGAGAATCCCGGCAACCAGGGCAAAGGCTATGCCGTGCGCAATGGCGTGCTCAATGCCCGCGGCAAGGTGATTCTTTTCACCGATGCCGATCTTTCTTCCCCGATCACGGAAGCCCCCAAGCTGTTTGCGGCGCTGGAAAAAGGCGCAGAAGTGGCCATCGGGTCACGGTGGCTTGATCCGTCATTGCAATTTCAGCGGCAGCCCCTGAAGCGGCAGATCATGTCACGCACTTTCAACCTGTTTACGCGCGCGGTGCTGACCTTTCCCTATCACGATACGCAATGCGGTTTTAAGGCGTTCACGCAACGCGCAGCCAGGATGATCTTTCCTCTGCAGAGAGTGAATCGCTGGGGCTTTGACGCGGAGATTATTTACCTGGCCCACCACATGAAGCTGAAAGTGGCGGAAGTGCCGGTGGCATGGGGCAATGATGAGCGTTCCAAAGTCCATCCCTGGCGCGATGGGTTTTATATGGGCGTGGACACGTTGAAGATACGGTGGATGTCATTGACCGGCGGCTATCGCAAACCTGCTGAGACGCCGGAAAAGACAACCGCAGTTGGTTCCTAGGTTGTTTCCCAATCAATAGACAATTGGCCAGAGTCCACTCGGCCGCCAGTTATTCCGGAACAAAATAGAACGCAACCGCCACAATGGCGTAGACGGCCAGAAGCTGCGCGCCTTCAAACCAGTTGGTCTCGCCGTCGGATGAAATCATTTCAACGATCACCACGGAGAGAACAATGGCGGCAATTTCAAAGCCGTTGAACACCAACGTCATGGGATGTCCGATGGCCACGGAGAGGAAAACCAGTACCGGCGCAACAAACAAGGCAATCTGGGTGCTGGCGCCGGTTGCGATGGACATGGAGACGTCCATACGGTTGCGGCGCGCCATGATGATGGCAGTGGAATTTTCCGCGGCGTTGCCCACCAGGGCCACCACAATCACTCCCACAAAGAGTTCGGTCATGCCCAGCGCCCGGGTGACAGGTGCGATCTGGCCGACAAGGATTTCACTCATGCCGGCGATCAGGGCAGTGGCAAGTCCGAGCGAAACAATGGACTGAGAGCGCGAAGTTCCGGGCCGGACTTCTTCCTGTTGTTGGTGTGCGGCAAAGGAAGCGCGGTGCGTGCGAAAAACAAAGAACATATTCAGCAGGTAGAGAGCAATCAGCACGCCGCTGGTCCAGAGACTCAGATTTTGCAGGTTAACGTCATGATGCTGAAGCGTCCCAAAGAGAGTCAGGTTAAACACCGCCGGCATTACCAACGCAGCCACGGCGATCATGAGCGTGGTGCTGTTCATGGAGGTTGTGGTGCGGGAAAACCGCTGCACCGGATTGCGAAGGCCGCCCGCAACCAGACTGAGCCCCAGCACCAGAAGCAGGTTCCCGATAATGCTGCCGGAAAGGGAAGCCTTGACCACGTTGATGTGCCCGGCATGCAGCGCGAAAAAGGCAATGATCATTTCCGTGGCATTTCCCATGGTCGCGCTCAGGATTCCGCCCACGGCCGGCCCGCATTGAGAAGCCAGGTTGCCGGTAGATTCACCCAGCACGCTGGCCAGCGGAGCAATGGCAAGGGCCGAGGCGATAAAAATCAGCGGTGGCGAAACGTGCAGCAGGTCAAGGATGATGGCCACGGGCACGAAGAGAAGCAGCAGGTTCAGCCAGCGGTGCGCAGTTTTTAGCGGAAACTTACTCCACAGCGTGCGAGACGTGGGATTTGGCATCTGGAGGATTGTAAAAGATCGAAAGAAAAGACCGCCGAACCTGGCGGTCACAGGAAACACTTGAAGGCATGTTAGAGCGATTCAGGACGCGGCTGCGCGGCGCGTTAGAGGCGCTTTGGCAGCTGTCTTGCGAACGATTTCAATCCCTCGCTGGCGATCATAGGTGAGCGTGATTTCGCCGGAGCATGG
>DASXIL010000150.1:0-2951 GCA_036497985.1 Candidatus Angelobacter sp.
ATCTTTTGACTGGCGCAGATATTGGCCGACAGTGAGGATATCGACTTTGCTCGCGGCCAGATCGCGGAAAACTTCCAGCAGTTCATCCGTGGTCTCGCCGATCCCAACCATCACACCTGTTTTTGAAACCATCGTCGGAGCAAAACGTTTCACGTTGCTGAGCAGATCCAGCGTGCGTTCATAGCGGGCGCCGGAGCGTACGGCGCGATAGAGGCGCGGCACCGTTTCAGTATTATGGTTCAGCACTTCGGGCTTCGCGTCGATCACGACTTTCAGGCAGTCTTCACGGCCTTGAAAATCAGGGATCAAAACTTCAATCTGGCAACCGGGAGCCTGTTCGCGGACTTGGCGGATGGTTTCGGCAAAAATCTTTGCGCCGCCCATGTTGTCGTCATCGCGATTCACGCTGGTAACCACGGCGTGCTTCAGCCCCAGTGTAGCCACTGCTTCAGCCACGCGACGAGGCTCGTCCCAATCCAGCGGCTCAGGCTTGCCTTTGGGCACGGCGCAAAAACCGCAGCGGCGTGTACACAGATTGCCCAGCAGCATGAACGTGGCAGTCTTGTGGTTCCAGCATTCGCCTATGTTGGGGCATTGCGCTGACTCGCAGACAGTGTGCAGATCCAGAGTTCGTGCCAGTCTTTTGAGATCGTGGTAATTGTCGCCCATAGGCGCGCGCGCCTTCAGCCACTCAGGCTTCTTTTGCGGACGCCGCGGCGCAAGGTCGATTTGGACGAGTTCTACGGAGCTGGCCATTCAAGTGTTAGATGTGAAGCTCTATTGTACGATGCTGCGCGTCGCCAGTGCGATTCAGACACTCAAGTAATGCTGCCCAAACGCCTGTCTTTGGTTACCATGGGCTGGAATGGACACTCTTGTTTAAGCCGATGCAGCGAAAGAAATAGCTAATGGGCAATATCTCAAATTGGCAGGACTACCACGCTCGAGGCTGGAGCTCCCGGCTCCGGCAGCTCTATGATGTGACCCAGCCATTCATCCACTGGGCTCATGCTCTCTCTGGAGGCCTTGCCTTCGGCGCCAGTTTTATTCAGTCAGCCTCTTTCAGATTGACGACCGCAAGCGTGGCTGCTTTTTGTTTCTATTTGTGGCGGCAGATGTAGTGCGTTCTCTGTGGGAACCCGATCGCGGTCCTTCAAATCCTCTGTCTCAATCGCGAAACGCCCCAGTCAGCCCGATGCAGATCATCGTAGCCGGGTTCCTTGCACTTCTTTATTCGTTTCTGTTGTTGGGTGCGTTAAGACCGCTCATACTGACCCTGAGAATGCCGAGCCCGTGGACAATGGCTTTTACAATCCCCACAGTACTTCTTTTGTCCTGCCTGACAGCCTGGCGCAATTCGCGGTTGTGGTATTGCGAAGCCACTGAGTATGAAGAACTACTCACCGAGAACCAGAATGAACTGGCTGAAATAGAGAAGTTGAAAAAAATGCGCCTGCCAAGCTCCTTCTGGGAACATCCGAAGATTTAGGCAGAAACATTTCGTGCTTCCTACAGCGTGTGCAGATACGCCATCACTTCCTGCAACTCCTGCTGGTCAAGCTGGCCGCCGAATGGAGGCATCATGCCTCGGCCGCGAACGATGCTTTGCATCACGTGCTCGTCAGTCGCGGTGAGGCCGCTGGGTAGGTAAGGCTTCCGGTACAGCTTTTTCAGTCCAGGTCCTTTGTTCCCGCTCGAAGAATATGCGGGATGGCAGTTGAGACAGTACATGTTGAAGACCTTGCGTCCATGGGATTGCTCTGCATTCAGTCCCAATTCGACATCAGTCATTTTGGCGGGATCTTTGCCGCAGCCGGACAGCAGTCCGGCCACTGCCATCATCAGAAGAATGGACGCTATTCGACTCAAGTGACTATTATGTCTGTAGCGTGGCGTTTTTGAAAACCCCTGGAGTCAGAACTGTCACCAAGTCCATGCCGGTTGAAATCAAGCGCGCGTATGACAAGCCCTCTCTCTCTGACGGCCAGCGTGTGCTGGTGGACCGCCTCTGGCCTCGCGGAATCAAAAAAGAGAAGGCCCGCATCGATCACTGGCTGAAAGAGCTTGCCCCCTCTGACGGTCTGCGCAAGTGGTTCCACTCCAGCGCAAACTGGATCATTTTCAAAAAGCGTTACTTCAAAGAGCTGAGCACGCCCGAAGCTTCAGCCGATCTGGAAACCTTGTACGGACTTTTGTCTGATCACGAGCAGGTCACCCTGGTCTATGCTTCAAAGGATTCCGAAAGAAACAATGCGGCGGCTCTCAAGGAACTGCTCGACGGAATGAAGAAGCCGCCTTCCAGCAGCGGTCAGGCCAAGGCCATGGCAGTGCCGCGACGCATGGCCAAGAGGCGTTCGGGCTGATGATTCTGCGCCCACTCGATCCCATCCCCGCCACCAGCGCTGATTTTCTGCCGGCGTGGAGTGTGGTGGAGCAGTCGCAACGCCAAATCGCCGATGGTTGCTGGATGATCACGCAGCCCTCTCACGCCGCGCTGGCGGGCGAGTTCGCCGCCCGGATGACGGGTGCAAACCTGCCAAATCTGGATTCTCCCGTCATACGAGCCATCGCGCTGCACGATGCCGGCTGGGGCATGCCTGACGCTCAGGCAATTATGCAGAGCCGGTCTATCAGCCAGGGTGCGCCAAAATCGTTTGTTGCCTGTGGTGTGGGCGAATTTGTGAATGCATGGGAGAACTCGATCGACGTAGCGGCCTCGGCCAGCGCAGCCGGCGGTTTTATTGTGAGCCGCCACTTTGAGCGGATCGCTAAGGTGAACTCCCCTAAATCTTC
The DNA here is from genome assembly GCA_036497985.1 of Candidatus Angelobacter sp. Taxonomy (GTDB): domain Bacteria; phylum Acidobacteriota; class Terriglobia; order Terriglobales; family Acidobacteriaceae; genus Angelobacter. The sequence goes on from DASXIL010000150.1 coordinate 2,794, forward strand.
CCAGGACGCCAGCCAGACCATGAAAAGTTTTCTCCAGAACGAAGCTGCCAGGCAAGCGAAGCTGGCGGCAAAGCAAGAGCACACGCCGGAAGAATTGGAACAGCTTACTGACGTTTTACAGTTCTGCGATCTGCTCTCACTGTATGTCTGCTGTGGCG
>DASXIL010000151.1:0-9167 GCA_036497985.1 Candidatus Angelobacter sp.
TGAGACACTTAAAGTAAGACTTTCACTTCTCCGGACGGCTCACTTCATTTGGGCTGTTGGCTCGAAAACATTTATAACCTGCTACTTGTTCGATATCGAACGCAAGCGCCCCTCAAACAGCTATACTCAAGTTTGCATATCAGCCAGGATCGACAACATGATTTTCGAGATGAGGCCCCATGAGAGTGCATTTAGTGAATCCGAGCGATACTTCGTTCGGAACGGCAGTGATTACTCCCCGCTGGCTTTACGTCCTTGCCGCCGCTACTCCAACTTCCTTTGGCGATCCTGTTATTTGCGACGAAACCCTCGAACATCTTGACCCATTGAGCATTGAGCACGGCGATGTTGTGGGCATAGGGGTCCACACAGGGAACGCGCTGCGCGGCTATGAACTGGGGCGCATAGCTCGTGAGCGCGGCGCTACCGTCGTCTTCGGCGGCATTCACCCCACACTTTACTCAGAAGAAGCTTTTGAAAGAGGCGGCGCTCACGCGGTGGTAAAAGGCGATGGCGATCAGGCCTGGCCAGACGCTCTTAAGGATTGCGTTAACGGTACGCTCAAACGGATTTACGAAGGCGGGCGCGTCGGGGCAGAACAATTTAAATCTGCCCGCTGGGACCTGCTGCCGCCGGAACGTTACATGTGGGCTTCAGTTCAGACGGTGCGCGGCTGCCCCAAACATTGCTCTTTCTGCTCCGTCTGGCGCACGGATGGACAGAAGCCCCGGCAGCGCGCTTCCGACACAGTGATTCAGGAAATCGTGGAGCTGCGGCGGCTTGGCTACCGTTACATCGCACTGGCCGACGACAATTTTTATCCGGTTTCGCTCACGGATATCCGCCTGGCGGAGCGGCAGAACAACCAACATCGTGTGGCTGAGCTAAAGGCAATCCGCAGTGAGCGGTTTGAATTAATGGCGCGCCTGGCCAACTTGCCCAAAGATATGGTCTTCTTCACGCAGATTACGATGGAGGCGGCGGAAGATCCGCAGTTTCTGGATGCAATGCATGCCGCTCACATCAAGGGCGCTCTGGTGGGCGTGGAGGCTGTGACTCCGGAAGGGCTCAAGGACGTTTATAAAGATTTCAACTTTTCCGGTGAAGAGCTGGTCCGTCGCCTGCAAGAGTTCAAGACACACAAGATCCACATCCTTGGCTCGTTCATTTTCGGGCTTCCGTCAGACCGGCAGGTTACATTTGAAGCCACTCTGAATCTGGCGCAACGTGCAGGTGTAACCTTTGCGCAATTTGTCATGCTCACGCCTTTTCCCGGAACGGTGGACTTTGAGAAATGGGAAAAAGCGCAGCCGGACAGCGCGCGCGTGATGGACATCCCTCTCAGCCGCTTCTGGCTGATTCCCGCCCAGTTTCGTCCGAAAATGTTCATGGAGCATCCAGTGATGAGCTGCGATGAAATCCGCATGCGGACGCAGCGCGTATGGGACAGGTTTTACAGCTTCCAATCCATCTGGAAGAGATCCAGTTGTACGCCTAACCTCAAATCACGGCTGGCGTTCGTTTTTGTTTCCAAGCTTTACCGGCAAATGTATGCCGGGACTGGCATCTCCACGGACAGCGCACGGCGCAACAGGTCAAGTTCCTGGGCGCGATTGCTGGCAAAACCTTGTCGCCGGCTTTTCAGTTCCAGGCCCATGCCGGAGTTACATGTTCCTGCTACAGTAGCGCGGCATGTTGGAGCAGAGATCCCGAGCGAAGCATAGAGGTGATTCGTTACCCAGCTTCTTCCTCGCTGTCATCCACCAGCCTCTGGCCGATCACCCGCGTTTCTCCACCAACTAGCTCCAGACTGATAGGCGCTTCGCCGGAAAACTTCTCTACCAACTCCGCCAGCCGCTGAGAATGTGTTACCACCCAGAGCTGTGAATGTCGCCCGGCGTTCACTAGCTGCTTTGCCAGCGGTTCAAGTAAATCAGGATGCAGGCTCGTCTCAGGCTCATTCAACGCCAGCAATGACGGCGGATGCGGACTCAGCAGCGCCGCCAGCAGACACAAATAGCGCAGCGTGCCGTCAGAAAGCTCGCGCGCACGGAGTGGACGCCGCAATCCCGGCATGCGCAGCAGCACGGCAAACATTCCGTTGTCTTCATCATGCTCAATCTCGAGTGACGCGCCGGGAAAAGCCTGCCGGATGGCCTCATGCAAATCCTGCGACTGGCCGACTTCATTGATGGTCTGGAGCGCCGCCGCCAGATCGCGTCCGTCGTGCGCCAGCACTGGTGTGCGCACGCCTACCTGCGGATGCCGCAACGGCGATTCAGCATCAGTGCGGAAGTGATGATAAAAGCGCCACCGGCTCATCTCCGTGCGCAGTGAAGAAAGCTCAGGATAAAGATGCGGCTCGCGCAGCTGCGAAAGGACTGACTCGGTCGGCAGCAGTTCGCCGGAATAGTCGGACAGGCGCTCATCGTTGTCCAGTATCCATGCGCCTTTGGGCGAACGCTCAAAGAACGTGACTTTGAGCCCGTGCGGCGCGTCCATCCAAACGCGCTCTTCCTTGACTTCAGGATCGAGAGAGAATGCCGACTTCTCTCCGGAACTCTGTTTCGGTAGGCCGCAAACCAGTTCGTAAGAAAACGTGTCCGTCTTGATGCCCAGCGACATGCGCACGCCTTCCATGCGGATGGTCCCCATGGAGCGGCTCTTGCGCGCTCCGGCCCACAACACTGACGGCATGCCACCTTCTTCAGCAATCACCTGGGCAAAGCCTCCCGCAGCCGCCTTGGCCAGCAGAAAGACGGAGTTATAAAGGTTGGTTTTGCCGGTTGCATTGGCGCCGGTCAGCACATTGATCTGGCTCAGGTGCAGCCGCAGACTGCGTACAGAGCGGTATCCAGTTACATGAATCTCACGTATGGCCACGGATGCATATTAAATGAAAAGGCGGCGTATCGTGGTGGCCACAGTGAGGAAAATGACAAAGTTTTTTCGCGATTTTCCTGTTGCTTTTTTCCGTGATCTTCTCAGTACAATAACGCCATGCCACAGCGGCATCCATCTTTGGCGCTGGTAAATGACGAAACATTTCGCCGGCTATGCCGTGCGCGCGATCTTCTGGCTGCCAGCTACCAATCGAAAATCCTTCTGGATGCCGCCGCCCGCGAAGCCTGTCTCTCGCCATTTCATTTCCATCGCCTGTTCCACTCGACTTTCGGAGAGACGCCCCATGACTTCCTTACTCGCCGTCGCATGGAACATGCTCGCCATTTGCTTGCCTCCGGAGAAATGACGGTGACTGAAGTCTGTTTGGAAATCGGTTATTCCAGCCTGGGCTCTTTTAGCTCGAAGTTCCAAAGCATGGTGGGCATGGCGCCGACGCAATATCAGCGCCAGATCCGGCGTGTTTTCGGCTTTGAAAAACCCTGGAAGATCATGCTGGTACCAGCCTGTTACCTCTCTGCTTACGGCGCATAGCCGCTGGGTGTCTTGAGGTTGAAGTGCTGAGCCAGCGTTTCTTGATGATCTTTCGATGAATGTCTTGAAATATTCTTATGAGTATAGATAACGACGAGCATTTGACTGATTTGCAAAATGCGATTCTGCGCGCGTTTCCCGATGTCGTATTTGAAGGCCAAATCACTCCTCACGATGGCGAATGGCCCAATGAGCCAACAGAACACGATATCTACGAAGGTCAAGTTATCTATGGCGATGAAATGCTTCTGTATGAAGGTTTAAAGGGGCATAAATGGAGCGATATTCCTCGCGAGTTTATTGAGGGCATGGTAATCGACTTTGTATTGCTTACAAGCGAAGCATTAGTCGCATTCATTGCGGCTTGGCTGATGCGTTCGTTGGAGAACCTCACAGGCGTAAACGATGTGCGCAGACATTTTATCAATATGCTCAGCCCAGATAGAGAAAAAAGCAACGAGTTAACTAAAGATCTGCTGGGTGCATTCAATCCGGAGCAGCTCGCAGTGTTGCGCTTATTTTTTATTGAGTTTTCCAAGAATGAGCGTTCGAGCTTTGTTAGAGAACGTGCTGACAACGCGGCAAGATTGATCGAGAGATTAAGTACGGGCATGGGCTAATGTGTCGTTCGCCAAAATTGAAAGTGCACTGTCCATGAAGCACGTTCGTGGACACATCGATTAAGATTTGAAGCCAATGAAGTCAAGGTATCTCGTTCGGGCGGCTCAATAAGGCGACTAACGCGCTCTGAATCGGCTTCCGTGTGCACCCTTCCTTGATGTATAGGAAATATAAAAAACCGTTCAGTTCATGACTCGTTAAACCGCAAGAATCAAGAAGCGGCACTGCTTCCCTTTTAGTTACGATGGTTGAGATTGGATGGTCCAACAATCAGGAGGAAGCATGATTCAGCGCATGTCGCATTCCGCAATCTTTGTTCTCGATCAGGACGTAGCCAAAGACTTTTACGTAAATAAACTCGGCTTTGAGCTAAGCATGGACCAATCCATGCCCAACGGCTTCCGCTGGCTCACGGTGAGCCCCAAAGGGCAGCCCGATCTGCAGATCATTCTCATGAAGGTGGCTCCGTCACCATTTGATGTGGCCAATGTGCAAAAAATCCAGCCGCAGGACGTGGAAACCATCGGCGGGCTAATGAAGAAGGGCGCGTTCGGCGCGGGAGTGTTCCAGACTGCCGATTGCCGCAAGACCTACGAGGAAATGAAGGCCAAAGGCGTGGAATTTCTTTCTCCGCCCAAGGACCAGTTCTACGGAATCGAAGCAATTTTCTGTGATCCCTTCGGCAACTGGTTCAGCATGACCCAGCCAAAGAACATGTCATAAAACCGCTGCTTTCGTCTGCGTAAGCGGCCTTAACACTTATGAGTTACTGGCCAGAACAGCCCAATTCCCCCACCTTGCATCTAACTCTAATTGTGCTTTAGAGTGGAGCGCCTGTTCTGAATCGTTCATCGTCCCTTATTCGTATGCAAAAGCCGCAGCCGGGAGAAGTGTCGAGTGAGGCTGAAATAGCACAGCGCCGTCTCGCTGCCATTATCGAATCTTCAGAGGACGCCATCGCCAGCAAGGACCTGAACGGAATCATCACCAGTTGGAACAAAAGCGCGGAGCGTCTGTTTGGTTATACGGCGGAAGAAATCATCGGCCAGCCTGTAACGCTCATCATCCCTCCGGAACTTCACGATGACGAACCGATGATTCTGGGAAAGGTCAGGGCGGGCGAGCGGATCGAGCATTTTCAAACCGTGCGTATCCATAAGAACGGGCGGCTTATCGATGTCTCCCTCACGGTCTCGCCCATAAAGGATGAACGGGGGAACATTGTTGGCGCGGCCAAGATTGTCCGCGACATCACACGGCAAAAGAAGCTTGAGGAAGCCGCGCTCCGCCTGGCCGCGATCGTGGAATCTTCTGACGACGCCATCGCCAGCAAAGACCTGAACGGAACCATTACCAGCTGGAACCGCAGCGCGGAAAGATTGTTCGGCTACAAGGCTGAAGAAATTATTGGCAAGCCAGTCACGGTGATCATCCCGCCGGAATTGCATCAAGATGAAAACATGATCCTAAGCAAGATACGCCGGGGAGAAAAGATCGAACACTTTGAGACCATCCGGCTGCACAAGAATGGTGAGCGAATTGAAGTATCGCTAACGATTTCACCGGTGAAGGATGACAACGGGAATGTGATTGGTGCGGCAAAGATCGTCCGCAACATTACAGAAACCAACAAGATCGAGCGGGCTTTGCAGACGACAGAAAAACTTGCCGCCGCCGGACGCATGGCCGCTACTGTTGCCCACGAAATCAATAATCCGCTGGAAGCCGTGACAAACCTGGTTTATCTGGCCAAGAGAGACCTGAGCAATAATGACCGGGTAGCGGGATACCTGGAACTGGCCGGCCGTGAACTTGACCGCGTGGCCCATATTACCCGGCAGACGCTTGGGTTTTATCGCGACACATCTTCACCCGTGCTCTTGAACGTTGCTGAAACAGTCGATGATCTGCTGTTGCTCTATGAAAAGCGATTCGAATCAAGACGCATCAACGTCTTAAAGCGATACGACAAAGACATTGAAATTACCGCCCTTGCCGGGGAAATTCGGCAAGCATTCTCAAACTTAGTCACCAATGCCATTGACTCCATGCCCAACGGCGGTACGCTGGTCGTGAAAGTTGCGAAGGCGTGTGACTGGAGTGGCTCTCATCTCCACGGCGTTCGCATTACCGTATTGGACACAGGGAGCGGGATCGAAGCGAAGCACAAACAAAAAGTCTTCCAGCCATTTTTCACTACCAAGACCGACGTTGGAACCGGTTTGGGATTATGGATCACGCGCGGCATTGTGGAGAAGCATCGCGGAACCATCCGTATGAAGAGCAAAACGGGACAAAGCAACCATGGAACGGCTTTCTCGATTTTTCTGCCGGCGGAGTATGCGGGCGGTAGTCCACAATCAAGTTTCGCCGCGGGCGAGCCCAGCACCATTTCCACCAGAGGCGCGATCTAGTGAAGATCATCGTGGTGGATGACGAACCCATCATCGCCGATACGCTGGTCAACATTTTAGAGGGCGAAGGCCACGACGCCCTCGCGGTGTCTCATGGCGAGTCGGCGATCAAATGGGCAAAGCTGTTAATCGCGGACGCCGTGATCAGTGACGTAATCATGCCGGGCATGGACGGGATAGAAACCGCCAAAGCCATCATGAAATCGCTTCCCAACTGCCGAATCATTCTTTTCTCCGGACAGGCAGCCAGCGTTGACCTGCTGGCCCAAGCGCGTGCTGAAGGCTACTCCTTTGAGGTACTGGCCAAACCGATCAATCCTGAAAAGCTGCTGGAAAAACTCAAGAATTAGCGCAGCTCTTGCAGCTTGAACCGTTTCCCATTCATTCATATCGCAGCGCCACGTTGGGATCTACCTTGGTGGCGCGTCGCGCCGGAAGATAAGCAGCCAGCAGCGCGACGATGAGAAGCAACAGCGCCACTGCAGCAAACGTTAACGGATCAGCCGCGCCGACTTCATACAACATCGATTGCAGAGAGCGCATGAGAATAAACGAGCCAACCAGGCCAAGCACTATGCCGATTCCCGTAGTGACTGCCGCCTGTCCCAGGATGAGGCGCATCACATTGGCGGCGGTCGCGCCCAGAGCCATACGAACCCCCATCTCCCGGGTTCGGCGTGCAACTGAGTAAGCCAGAACGCCGTAAATCCCCGCAATCGCCAGGAGCAAAGCCGTACCGGCAAAGATGCCGAACAGCACGAGATTGAAGCGACGTGCGCTGGTTGAGGCGGCAAATATCGTGGTGAAGCTGCTGGTGCTGGGTGGGACATCCGGATCGAGGTCACGCACAATTTTTCTCGCCGACGCAATCACTGACGCCGGATCGCCCGCTGTGCGAACGACAACCGTGAAGTGGATGGTGGCTTGTGGCCGTTGGCGATAGTTGACGTAAATGGTTGGGCGCGGTGGCTTCTCCAGGCTCTGCTCGCGCACGTCGCCCACCACACCAACAATTGTAAGCAGGCGTGGATCGCTATCCATGTTGCCGAACTCGATGGTGTGGCCAAGTGGGTCCTGGTCCGGCCACTTTTCGCGCGCCAGTGACTCGCTGATTAGCGCGACGTGAGGAGCATCCATGGCGTCATGATCGTCGAAGAGCCGGCCGCGCAACAGAGGAATGCCCAGGCTGCGAAAGTAGCCTTCGCTGACTGAAGCATAATCGGCTGAGCCGCTCTGCTGGGGATTGCGGAACAGTGGAGTGAAGAAATCAGAGAGATCTTTCATCATCTGACTGTCCTCGCTGATGTTGCCGCGCGCAGCGCGGTTGATCAAGTCTTGTGTTCGCGGCGAAATCTGTTGCGGATTGACCACGGCAAACCCGCCGTAGGAAGAAATTCCGGTACTTAGCGGAAGCGCGTTGGTGCCGCCGACCTCCTCAACACCGGGCAGAGCCTTCAGCCGGATGAACAAGTCATTCAGGAACTGCACGCGCTGGACCTTCAGCTCGGGTGCAAACGCGGAAGGGAGCGCCAGATCAAGGGTTACCACATGCTCTGTGCGAAAACCGGGATTGACTGAGAGCACGCGCATCAGGCTCCGACCCAAAAGCCCGGCTCCGATCACAAGCGTCATGGTAATTGCCAGCTGCATCACCACAATGCTGCGCCCGATAAACTGCGTCGTGAAACTGCCGGCGCTTCCCTTGCCTCCTTCCGCCAGCGTGGTCCGAATATCGGTGGAAGTGGAGCGCAATGCTGTGAAGGCTCCCAGTCCCACTGCTGCAGCAAATGAGAGCCCAAAAGCAAACAACAGAACCGGCAGACTCACAGATACGCCAGCAACCCCGGGAATCTCTGGGGGCGCCATTCTCAGCAGCCAATGCACGCCCCAGTACGCGGCTATTACGCCCACGGCACCGCCCGTGAGTGAGAGCAGCAGGGTTTCGGCCATAAATTGCCTGACTATGCGAGTCCGCGAGGCCCCTAACGCATTTCGAATTGCCAGTTCGGTTTCCCGCGCGGCGGCTTGCGCCAGTAGAAGGTTCATCACGTTGGCACAAGCGACGAGTAACAGCAGGCTTACGGCCCCCAGCAATAGCAGCAAAGATCCACGCACACTGCTGGTCAACGCGTCCTGCAGCGGAGTAATTACGGCACCCGTCATATCTACGTCTTCGCCGTATTGCTTCTTGATTGCGCCGGCGATCGAAGAAAGGTCATCTCTCGCCTGGGCGAGTGTAACTCCATCGCGCAAACGCGCAAGCGCCGGCCAGTTATGTGCCGTGCGGCTAGGAAGGGAGGGAAACAATTCACGTGGAATCCAAACGTCGGAGTCTTGCGGAAAATGAAACCCCGGTGGCAGAACACCCACAACCGCGGCTACATGATCTCCTACACGCAATTTAAGCGGCAAAAGATCCTGTGTGGCACTCAGATATTGTTTCCAGTAGTTGTAGCTGACCAGCGCTACAGGACCCGCGCCGGTTCTGTGATCTTCCGAACTGAAGCCGTGGCCAATCAGTGGCTTTACTCGCAGGATGGCAAAAAAATCCCTGGAGACGGAGGTCACCATCAGCCGCTTGGCTTCCGAACCACCCGATACCGATTCCAGCCCACCATCGAACTCCGCCAGTCCCTGCAACGAGCGGTTCTGCGCGCGAAGATCCTGGAAGTTGAGATCAGCCAGATTCATCTCATG
>DASXIL010000152.1:0-3608 GCA_036497985.1 Candidatus Angelobacter sp.
AAACCAGGCAACCCAGCGACTCATCGAAATGACGCCACGTCATGTCAATTTAGCAACAAGGATGTGTGAGTGATCCGGAGCAAGAGGAGTAACCGGTGTACAGGCCAAGTTCGTCAATGATATCTGCTTCTGCGAACTGCCCAGAAGCAAATAGCGGACCTGCGGGACTATTTTGGCTGCCATTGCGCCAGTGCGCAACCAGCTCAGCACCATTTAATGCAGCATTCATGGTATTTTCCTCCATACGTTCTAACCTAATAACAGCTCCTTTCATCCTAAGCCATAACAGGCGTGTCGAGCACCGATTAAAGGGCCCATTTTCAGCTCTCAATTCCCGTTTTGGTACTGCTCGTCGTACTTCGACGTTGGCTTTTCACAACCTGCAAGAGAACCCGAACTCCGTAATCTACTATGACAAATTTCTAATCCTCTCCGGGTTGTAATCATCTGCTCATGGCTGGGATCACTGAGTTGCTACTTCCTTACTCTTATGAGCGCGGGCATTTGAAGCGCAATGGGTCGGCCGAATCGCCGAACAGAGAAGAGCATTCCAAAACTCGGGTTTCACCGCTACGCCGGTACCATTTTGATTTCAGTAATAACATCGCGCTCTCTCGCGCTCAATCCCCCGACGAAAGAAAGCTGGGCTGCCAGTTCGTCCAGAGCGGGTGAGACTAAGCAACCCAGCGACCTATCGAAGTGATGCCACGTCATGTCAATTTAGCAGCAAGCCATGTAGTACGAGCCGGAGCAACCAGAGCAAGCAGTAGGAGCAGCATCTGCGTTAACGATATCTGCTTCTGCGAACTCCCCAGAAGCAAATAGCGGACCTGCCGGATTATTCCGTTCTCCGCCATTGCGCCAGCGCGCAACCAGCTCCGCACCACTTAATGTGTTATTCATACTATTTTCTCCTTTCGTTTCGTTCTAAGCTGCAATATTTCATTCTAGGCCATAACGGAAATGACAAGCACGCAGTCAAGCCCCATTTCCGGCTCTCAATTCCCATTTTGGTACTGCTCCTCCTCGTACTTTCAGACATTAGCCCCAGTACTGATGGACGAGCTTTGTAAAAGGTTTGACGCTGTACTTGAGTTCACGATCTTCACCGCTCCGTGAATTCCTCATCGGCAACAATTCCCTTGAGGAGCACGATTCCGATGTTTTCGACATGTTTCAGTTGCAATATGTTGCAATGGATAGGTTCGTCATCGTGACGAGCGATCCGGACCTGGTCCATAGAACGCAACATTCTCATTAAGCTTCTAGAATCCTGTCTTTTGATCAATTTCATTCCACACTATAAGCTGCTGATCCGCCGCGGTTCTTTTGGATAGAGAGGTCTCTAATCCCACCTTTGCTGCGCGAGGATGGGAAACTCAGCACCTAAAGAACGAGTCGATTTTGCTTGACATAAAGGCGAACAAATGGTAGAGTCTAGCATTGAGCTCTAGGTGGAAGTGTGTCCTGAGAGGATGATCTTTGAAAACTAGCATTCAGCAATCAGCATTTGGCAGTCAGCCATGCCCGAAAGCCCTAAAACCCTACGCCAATTGAATGGTAATCGCTGAAGTCTACGCCAATCTGGGATGTGCCGTTGTAAACCCTTTAGAGCCCTAATCGAGGAGCGGGGGGAGGGGGCGGCACAAAAGAAAATTCACGCTCCTCGCCGTTTCTTCAGCACATCCTGAGCGGGCGGCGCTGCAACATGCTTGCGCCGGAACTGTGCCGGAGGACAATCCAGCTCCCGCTTGAACGCCCGGTTGAAAGCCGCTTCTGAGCCATACCCGACCGTGGCAGCAACTTCCGCCACGCTTTCCCCGGTTGACTGAAGGAGCTCGGCCCCCAGCTTCACCCGCCATCGAGCAAGGTAAGCCATGGGTGGCTCACCCAGGAAGTGGTTGAACCGCTCGGCAAATCGGGTGCGCGAGAGCCCTACGTGCCGCGCCAGATCTGGGACGGTCCACGGATGAGCGGGCTTTTTGTGCATGAGCGCCAGCGCCTGGCCGATGAAGGGATCGCGCGCGCCGGCAAGCCAGCCAATCTGGTCAGGAGGCAAGTTGGTGATGTAACGCCTAAGGGTCTCAATGAACAGTACTTCAGAAAGTTTGGCGAGCACCAGCCCAGTCCCGTCATTCGAGCCGCTCATCTGGCCCACGGAGAAGCGGATTGAGTTCTCCAGCCATTGCCCTGAAGGCTCATTGACCACATGCACTTTGAGAATCGGCGGAAGGCCCGCAAGAAAGACCTGGCTCATCCGCGGCTCGCAGGAGAGGAACCCGCAGACGAACCGGGTAAGCTCACCGCCACCGCCAAAACACGCGACTTTGACACCTTCAGTGAGGTTTGAGGCGAAAGTTTTGAATGAATCCACAGGTTTTACAGATGGGCCGTTGCCGAGAAAGTGAGCATCGCCATGCGGGAAGACCACGATGTCGCCGGCCGTCAACTCTACGCGCTGTCCATCCGGCAGTTTGGCGTAGGCGCGGCCTTCCGTCAGAAAGTGGAAGATAATCAGGTGTCCCGCAAGCGGCGAGAGATATGGCGCAATCGCGGCTGAGCGGGTTGAGCTGACGCACCACGGCGCGGAAAATTCACCGTTGAAGAACAGTGCCCCGTCGAGCCTGACAACCCGCAGAACATCGGAAAGCACGTCCATCAGAACAGCCCTCACTGCAAATAGGTGTTTGAGCAAAGAATACGGGACGAACGATCAAGTATTCAAGACCATGCAAGCCGCATAGTGGTAACGGACCGAAAGACGGGTCCTAATACAAGTGAAGGAGATGGCCTGGAATGACGACGAATGCTGTTGCAAAAGAGATATTGACGGCTGCCGATTTTGACCAACTTAAAACCCGCCTGAAGACGACGTGGATGACCGGGGATTACGATCTTTTCTCCCGATATCTGGAGAAAGACGCGGTGGTCTTCTACCAGCGGCTTGGAATCACGCCGGGAACGCGGTTGCTGGATGTGGCTTGCGGCTCCGGACAGGTTGCCCTGATTGCCGCAAGGGCCAGCGCAAAAGTGACCGGCTGCGACATTGCCACCAACTGGCTTGAGCAGGCCCGGACACGCGCCACCGCTGAAGGACTGGAAATCACCTTTGAAGAAGGAGACGCCGAATCTCTCCCGTACCAGGATGCGCAGTTTGACGCCGTGGTCAGCATGTTTGGAGCCATGTTCGCGCCGCGTCCGGAGTTGGTGGCAGCGGAGCTTACCCGTGTGTGCCGGCCCGGCGGAACCATCGCCATGGCCAACTGGACGCCCAGTGGCTTCATTGGCCAGATGTTCAAAACGATTGCCAGACATATTGCTCCTTCCGGCATGCCGTCACCCGCGCTTTGGGGCGATGAAGCCACGGTGCGCGACCGTTTTCGCGATGGAATTGCCGATCTAAAGCTCACTCCGCGCCTCTATCGCTTTGAATATCCATTCCCGCCGGATGCGGTGGTGGAATTCTTCCGGGTCAATTACGGTCCCATGTCGCGCGCCTTTGCATCTCTGGACGCAAGCGGGCAGAAGATACTGCGCAGCGAACTCATACGCCTGTGGGCGGAACATAACAGTGCCGGCGGCAACACCACCAAGGTTGAAGCTGAATA
>DASXIL010000153.1:0-6445 GCA_036497985.1 Candidatus Angelobacter sp.
GCCTTGAGGGACATCTTGCATTCGGTATTCACCATTCCGCGCGGCAACGGTGCAAGCCAATGGCTTGGACTGAGGAATAGGCGTCGCGAAGAGGCCAACGCAAACAATTCCTCTAAAGCCCTCCGGCGTCATCACGTGTCCGGAAAAGCTGGTTCCGGCAGGACGGCCTGCGCATGATCCGTTCACGCTGTGTTGATCGTGAATGGCATGCCGAGTCGATTGGGCCAAGACGCGAAATTGTTGCGGTGAAACGCCAAAACAGCCGGTAAATCGCCGCGTGAAAGTTCCCACACTGCTGTAGCCAACGTCATAGCAAATGTCTATGACCTTGCGGCGGGTATGGAGCAGCAATGTCCGCGCTACATCGAGACGCAGTGCAGAAAGAAAATGAAGTGGCGGAAGGCCAGTGACGCTGCGAAAAGTCCGCGTGAAATGATATGGGCTGGCAAAGCCGATTTTAGCCAGAGAACGCAGTGATAGTGGCTGATCAATCCTGCACCGCATCGCGGTGATGGCACGCTTTACCGATTCGTGGTGCAGCCTCGTTGTTGATTCACGTACAACTGTCTGGTCCATATCGTTATCCTTTCTGCGGTACTGAAAACGCCCTCATCATTACTAGCACGCGACTGGTTCAGCAAAGCGGGCAAGTGCCCGCCGCAGGCATTCCGGAACGGGTGTTGGCGTAAGATGCCCTTCATTGCGGCGCATACACGCAATCTGCTGTTCTCCGCGCGCCACCAGTACGGGCTCCTGCGTGTCCCGCCAATATTCGAAACGCATTGTGATCCTGTTCTGGTGCATGTCTTCCAGGAACATTCGCACCGTCACCTCATCAAAGGCCTTTACTTCATCCAGAAAGCTGCACGAGCAATTCAGAGTGACGAGCACAAGCCCTTCTTCCAGTTGCTGAAGGATCTCAGGAGCATGGTCGCGAAGAAAATGTTCTCGTGCTCTTCCCTGCCAGTGAAAGTAATTGGTGAAGTACACGTTACCGGTCAGATTCGTTTCTTCAAATCCAACGACTTGTTTGTATTCATAAAACTTCATGACGGCGTTCGAGTTAGAAAGGCAAATGCAATCTCGTCTTCAAAACCCTGGATAAATGTTCGAAAAGTCGCGGCCTGCAATTGGCCTGATGAGAGAATGGTCCACCCATCTGCGGTCTGGGTGCTAATTTGCAGGTGCTGGTCAAAGGCTGCCCCGCACTTTCTCAAACTCTCTTTCAATGTCCAGATCTGAGTGGCCGCGCCTTGCAGCGGACTATTTGTTTCAGTCGCAATCATCTGTGCCACTGAAAGCCACTGCTCGCCCAGTAATCCTGCCCATGACGCCTCGTCGCGCGCCGTGCACTGCTCCATATCGCATCCCACGGGCTGTTGCGAGCGCGCCGTGAGAATTAAACCTCCGCAGTACGAACGGGAAAGATGCACTCCCGTGTCTGCGCAATCTTCCGGCTTACCGTCGGGCCGATGACAAGAACATTTGGGGTCTTGGTTCTCCGCAGCTTCATTCAAAGCAACGCGCAAACCTGCGGATGGCAGGGTCTCCGCGAGTCGGCGCTCTAAATAGGGAGCAAGCAACGCTGGTGGCCAGTGGCTTTGTATTTCAATCGGCGCGACGGCATGCAGCCGCAATCCATTCCAGCGTTCACAAATGCGACCGTTGGAATCCTCGACCTTAACGTCATAAATGAAATCATCCCCATCGTGCTCGCTTTCTGCGGCTGTAACAATTGCGGACGCAGCTGTCCACGGTGCGCTGGTCAGAACGGAATCCACTCCAGTGGGTAATACGGTCTTGTGTGGAATGCAAGCCTGTACACAATGGATGACGGCATCCCGCGATGCGGCATTGCCCATCAGCATGCCGCCAGGAAGATAGCGCGCAAACCACTGCTGTTTTCCGGGGCCTGCGATGGCCGCAACACAGCGCCTGGCTTCCAGCTCGTGGTATGCCGTGATGCAACGGAAGCGCCCTTGGTGAAAAAGGATGCGCCCGTACAGATCTCCGTCTGGACTGAGTGGAAGTGTTTTTTGTCGCGTCACGTCACTCACAGCCGATTCCATATGGCTGTCAGAATCGGCGCCGAAGATGCATTCGCCGGTGAAGTGATCGACGTGAAATGACGTTGTTGAACTGCGCACCACAACAGCAATCACTCCGGGTTGGCGACGCACAGCAGCTACGCGCAGCACAATCGGTTTGCCTTGAGGAACCACGATGGGCCGGTTGAACCGCAGGTTATGAAACTCCGGCACGTGGCCGGTCTCCTCAAGCGCGCTCGCCACCTGCGCCATGGCTTCCATGCCCAGAACCGCCGGGAAGATCTGATCTCCCTGGAAGCAGTGCTCTTTCAGATACGGGTCAGTGTCAGCGGAAATCTCCGCATCGGCGATCAACTCAATGCCGGGATAGTGCAGGCGTACATTTTCCAGGAAACGCAGGAAAGGCAAATCAGAATGGCCAAAGCCGAGTGTCGGCAGCTTGCCGGTTCGCGCTGTAACAATGCAGGAAGCAGGCGCTGTCTCCCAGGCAAGCAGTTCTGGCAAACAAACGAGAGCCTGGTCCAACGGCAACGGCACGATTCACTGTTGCTGCAAAGACTCCAAAACGCCCAGACGCTGACCCATTCCCACGCCTGCCCAGACTGACCATTCCAGATTTAAACAACGGCAAGCCGGATGCTGAAGCTGCCACTCTTCCACTTCCATCCTGAGCCATTCATTGGCAAGTCCGTAATGCCCTTCGCCTTGCAGCCCGGTCCTGCCGATGATAGAGCCAAAAGTAAGCAGCAAGTGAAGCTTGCCCTGGTTGACCGCTCGAAGGATATTGCAAAGCGCAATCACTTTCACTTCCAGAGTGCCACGCAACTCGAGTGCCGTTAGATCTTCCAGCTGTTTGGGATTATTGATGCCAGCCCCGTGCAGCACGGCCGTCACCAGTCCCATTTCAGACTGAATTCGTTGAATGGTTTCGATGGTAGCTTTGTCGTCGGTGATGTCGACCGAAAAATAGCTGAATACCACGTTGGCATTGCGAAAACGCTGCAAATTGTTCCGGAGTTCCTCATCGATCTCGGGATGCGAACGGCCTAACAAAGCGAGACGGCATCCGGAAGAGCGCGCCTGAGTGAGAGCATATTCTGCGGTAATTCCCTTGCCACCTCCTGAAACCAGCAACAAGTCATCTGCACTGAGAGCGCTCGCCGTGCCATTCCGCTCGGGCCACAGGAGCTTTATTCTTGGTTCACGGCGAATCCCGCTCGAGTCATAACTAGCTTCAGTAAAGCCAGACCCGGCCATGGCTTCTTTCGTCACCAGTTCAGCCGTTTGCGCTGAAAGATCTGAAACAGTCACGACCGTGACCGTCATCTCACGGTGCTCGAGAAACAACGAGCGAGCAAGCGCCCCAGCAGTACCGCCATGCTGCACAAAAACAATGTGATCACATTCCTGTTTTATACAGCACTGCACTGAGCGCAACAGGAATTCTGCCGAGTCTCCCGTTCGGTCCGCAGGCACATAGCAAACGAGCCCTCTGCTGGAAACAAGTTCAAATTGTTGCGCCAGTGATCGTGTGAAATCGTTTTGTTCCATTGCCAAAACCTGCCACTGCCCCGATCCATGCCTGTGAACAGGCCGCAGCGACTTCTCCACTAGCTCGACTCCCAGAGTTCGAATCCACGACTCTGCTCCTGCGGGATACTTTTGCTCGGTGCGGGAAACGGCACGATGCCGATTCCGTTCCAATATCTCCGCGGCTTCTGCCAGCGTGGCATTGGTGAATTCCGCTGGAGAGACGGGCGCAATCGATCCAGACTGCGCCGCAGCTTCTAACACGATCTGGCTGATGCTGATTGAGTTGAGGTGAAGGTCATCCAGGAAGCGATTTTCAGGCAGTACCGTCTCAAGCGGAAGCTGCGTCCGTTGCGCTACCGATCTGCGCAGCATTTCCAGCGCTGAGGTTTCCCTAGAGGTCGCGACGATTGGCAGAGGCTTGGCAACCGCCGGAGAAGCGGGCGCCGAGTTAGCAAGAGAGTTCGTCTCCGGTACAGATTCGCAGGGATTCTGCAGGAACTTATGCCTGCGCTGCAAATCAAAAGGCCGGTAAAAACGATCAGTGAATAGCGCTTTGGGCTGAACGGGTGCGCCAAGCGTGAACGCTGCTCCCGCGGCGGTCAGCAATCCTCGCAGCGAATCGCCGCCGATATTGAGCGCAACAACGGGAATATCAAATTGTTGTGAAACGATATCCGTTAATATCGATCCCGGTCCCACTTCAATCAGAAGATCAGCCTCTGCGGCTACTCGGGCGGTAGCCTTGGCGAACTGCACAGGCATCGTGATCTGGTCAGTAAGTAGTCGGCGCAAATCGACAGTTTCTTCAACCAGTGTTCCAGTCACTGTGCTAATGATGCGCTTCTGTGCGCTCACCTCACAAAGCCGTTCAGACGCAAGATAGTGGGAGAACGCGGTTGCCGCATCCGCCATCAAGGGAGAGTGAAATGCATGCGATACGGGAAGCATGGTAGCAGTGACTCCGTCTGCGCTCAGGCGGCCCAGAAAGCGCTTTACGGCAAATGCTTTTCCGGAAACGACCGTCTGTGTGGGTGCATTGTTCGCTGCCACAACAATCGGGTCGCCGTTCAACCTGTGCTTAACGTCCTCACAAGCGGCTTGGATGGATGCCATGCTGCCCATGGGATCTCCCAGTTGGGACATCAGACGGCCCCGCTCTGCCACCATGCGCAGCAGCGTCTCTTCATCCAATGCTCCAGACCAGTACAACGAGATGAGCTCTCCCAGGCTATGGCCGGCGGCAACTCTGGCTTCGATTCCCAGCGAGCGCAGCAACAGAAGGCCAGCGACTGAAGCTGCAGCGATACAGGGCTGCGCGACTTCCGTGTCAATGCTCTTCACCTGCGGCAGATGAGCACGCTGGTACAGGTCGCGGACGTCACTGAATCGCCGTGACCAGATTCCGCCATCGGTATAGACAGGCGAGGCTTGTCCGGGAAAGAGGAAACCAATGCGTGGCGGTGTGTCACTAGTGCTTAAAAATATTCCCTGGCCACAATCCATTCGGGTTGCGTTGTTGGAAGCACAGCAATGGAGCAGCGCCTTGACAGCTTGCTCCAGTTGCTGGGGAGTCGATGCAACACACGCCGCCCTGACTGGTTTGCGGTGGCCATCCAGTTTATTTGCGAGATGGGCCGCCAGATCAGACATCTCTGCATAGGAAATCTCATTGGCAAGCGGCAGAATCTCATCCAGCTGTGCTGCCATTTCGTTCAGGTCTGAAGCTTGCAGAAGGAAAAGCTCGCAGTCCTGAGCTGCTGAAAGCCTCTGCTGTTCAAATCCCGTAAAGTTCTTGCGCCTGGCATGGTCCGCCGCTTCAAGCGTCACATGCGTGTTAATCCCCCCGAACCCAAATGCGCTTACGCCAGCGCGGGCTGGTCCTTCGGCCGGCCACAACTCACCGCCACGCATGATCCGTAGCGCAGGACGTTCTCCGTTAAGTTCGGAATGAGGATGGTCACAGCCTGTGTTTGGCGGCACGACTTTTGCCTGCAGGGCCATAGCAGTCTTGATTAGTCCGGCCACTCCGGCTGCGGCTTTAGTGTGTCCAATGTTGGCTTTCACTGATCCGATCGCCGCCGCTGGAGCGTGATCGCTTGCAGAGCGTCGCGCCTGCGAGAGCGCCTGCAACTCAACAGCATCCCCGATTGCTGTTCCGGTTCCATGGCCTTCAAAATAAGCAACGGAGTCGACGCCGTATCCTGCTCGCCGGTAGGCCCTATCGAGTGCGAGAACTTGTCCAGACATCTCCGGTCGGGTGATGCCGCCGCTGCCATCGGACGAAATGCCCCAGCCGCGAATCACAGTGCGAATAGGGTGCTGCTGCGCAACCGCTTCTTCACGACGCATCATCACCACGAATCCACAACCTTCTCCCGGCCAGAAGCCTGATGAATGCTCATCGAATACTCTCATCTTGTCGGCAGCGAGCGCGCCGAGCTTGGAAAACCCAGCAAGTTCAAACGGATCCAGGCTGAGGTCAACCCCGCCGGCCAGAGCCACGTCAACGTCGCCGGCTTGCAGTGCGGAACACGCATTGGCAATCGCCAACAGGCTTGAAGCGCAGGCGCCATCCACCACGTAACCGCCGCCTTTAAGATCAAAGTAATTGCAGATCCGGCCAGCAATCGTGTTGGAGAGGCCGCCAGCCAGGGAATCTTCGGTCGTGGCAGGAAAAGGACTCTTATACAGCGATTCGATCTCAGCGAGCAGGCGGACGTGATCATCAGAAAGTTTTTCGCTGCCATTCTGGAGCGCGGCGCTGATCACGCGTCGAACGTAGGGCCAGCGCAGACGCATCAGGTTGGCGCGTGAAAACTCCCCCGTCAGGGTATTGCCTACAAACACGCCGGTGCGTTCACGTT
>DASXIL010000154.1:0-4027 GCA_036497985.1 Candidatus Angelobacter sp.
CCGTTTTTAAGAACTGTTACGGCGATGACAAGAATCCGGTCCATCCCAATGAACTGCCGGCCACGGCCGATCCGCTGCTTCGAACGGACCGCAATTATCAGATCGCTGCCGCCCATTTCTATAGCGGACATTATTCTGACGCTGAAGCAGGGTTCGATGCGATCAGCCATGATGTGACATCGCCCTGGCGATCGATAGCGCCATATCTGGCTGCACGGGCTGTCATACGGCAAATTTCGGTTAATTTGAATGGATTTACTGACAGTCTTGCAAAAGATGTTCCCCTGGTGAAAGAGGCCGAAACGAGACTGAAAGCCGTGATGGATGATCCCAGCCGCACACAATGGAACCATGATTCCCGCAAACTCCTGAACCTGATTGCGTTCCGAACTGAACCCCTGCAATACCAGCATCGATTGGCAAAAGAAATTATAGGCGGAGCAGGCGAGGATTTGGGACAGGATGTCAGGGACTACACGCTGCTGCTGGATAAATACCTGGATGAAGAGCCCGACTTCCCCGGAGTCCAGCGGTATGGCGACAAATACAATCAAAAGCTTGAACAGTGGCGTGGTGAGCAGTATGAGGCGCTATGGCATGAACGGTCCGATGAACTGACAGATTGGATCATGACGTTCCAATCTGTCAGCAAGGCAGCCACTGCGCACGCGGTAAGCAAATGGCGTGCGACCCGGGCGACGCCATGGCTCTTTCTTGCCGTATCCAAGCTGGCGGGAAGCGACCCAGCGAGCGCAGATGCGATCAGAGCAGCCGCTAAAATCGGCACTGACTCGCCCGCGTTTATCGCATTCGCGTATCATCGCGCGCGATTGCTGCGGGAGAGCGGCGACCAGGAAAGCGCCCGCAAAGTGCTACGCGACATTCTTAATGCGAAAGAAACGCTGCCGCGTTCCGCAAGAAATCTTCTATTGGACGAGCAAACGAAAACTGCGGAAAGCCTGAACGCTTTCACCTCTGGTCTCACGCGCTCTCCTGTGAGGCTGAGCTATGACTGGTACGCAGACAGTGAAACCGGGTGCTACGAAAGTGAATGCAATTCGACTTTCTACGGTGTGAAAAGTCCGGCCAAGGGAGCCGCGCTGCTCGAACAGTTCGATCCAACAACCGCCCTGTTGCTCAACACTCGGACGCCAACAGACGTACTGGTGAAAATTGTGAATGGTAAAACGCTGCCGGGCCATCTTCAGAAGCGGATGGCGCCATCAATATGGGCGCGGGCTGCTCTGCTGAATCAACCCGATCTGGCGGCCAATGTGGCCGAAGCTGCCGCCGAAGCGCGGCCGGAACTGAGACCCTTTATTCAGGAATTTGCGGAGGCCAAAAGCCCGGAAGAGCGCCGGTTTGTGGCGGCATTTGCCATTTCACATTTTCCTGGACTGCGGCCATTTGTGGACAGTGTTTATCCGCGCGAAACTGAATTCACCAAGATCGATAATTTTCGCGACAATTGGTGGTGCGCCGATGTTGGCGAACTTCAAGACCATGTGAACTATGAAAAACAGTGGAACCAAGAGATCAGACCCAGAAATGCAGTATTAGCGGCGGCGCCCTTTATTACGCCAGAAGAAATGCGGACCGCGCAGACAGAATGGAAAACGCTGAGTTCTACAGGCTCCTCTTATCAATACCTGCCGAAAGTTATCATTGCGTGGGCAAAAACACATCCCAACGATCCGAGAGTTCCGGAAGCTCTGCACTTCTCTTCCCGCGTCTCACGCTATGCGTGCGCCCAGGACTCCGACAAAAACAACTTCAGCCATGAAGCATTCACGTTGCTTCATAAAAACTATCCGCGTTCAGAGTGGACGCTGAAAACGAAAACCTGGTTCTGAAACTCGAGCCCGATCAACCAGCTTTAGCTTTTGGCTTCTGCGCCGGCTCTTTCTCCGCTGGATCGGTGATGAGCCGCGCGCTATGGTTGTAAGTCAAATACGCCCAGGCCCATTCGCTCAACACAAAAAGACGATTGCGGAAGCCGATAAGAAACAGCAAGTGAATAAACAGCCATGCCAGCCAGGCAAAGTATCCTGAGATATGAATTTTGCCGGGAAAATCAGCCACGGCGCGTGAGCGTCCGATGGTCGCCAGGCTGCCTTTATCAAGATACTCAAACTTCTCGCGCGGCTGGGCTGCCACCGATCTCTTGATCTGGCGCGCGGCGAACTTGCCCATTTGAATAGCCGCCGGCGCAACTCCCGGAACTGGTTGGCCGTTGTGACGCTTTGCCGACGCAAGATCGCCGACGACAAAAACTTCAGGATGTTCCGGCAGAGTGAGATCAGGCTGAACAATCACGCGGCCGGCTTTATCGACAGGCACGCCCAGCATTTTGCCCAGCGACGAAGCAGCAACACCTGCGCCCCAGAGAATGACCGACGCAGGAATTTTTTCCTTGCCTACTGAAACCACGCCGTCTTCAATATTGGTGACCATGGCGCTAGTACGGACTTCCACGCCCATTTCTTTCAGCTGACGTTCAGCGCTTGCGGAAAGATCTTCTGGATACGTAGGCAAAACACGCGGGCCGCCTTCCAGCAAAATAATGCGCGACTGCCGTGGATCAATGCCGCGAAATTCCTTCATCAGATGCCGTCCGGCGATGTCAGAAATCGCACCTGCCAACTCCACGCCTGTAGGCCCCGCGCCCACCACCACAAAATTCAGCGGTGGCGGAGTTCGGTGCGCAATCACCTCGCGCTCGGCGGTCTCAAAAGCCATCAGGATGCGCCGCCGAATCTCGGTGGCATCTTCCAGGGTCTTTAATCCAGGGGCAAATTCCTCCCATTCAGGATGGCCAAAATAGGCGTGGGTGGCCCCGGCAGCCACAATCAGGTAATCGTAAGGCAGGTCCAGATCGTCCAGCAGGACAAGCCTCTTTTGCAGGTCAAAGCCCTTAACTTCGCCCAGCAGAACTTCAGTATTTTTAGCCCTCCGCAGCACGGTACGCACCGGAGAGGCAATTTCAGCGGGTGAAAGCACTGCCAGCGCCACCTGATAAAGCAGCGGCTGGAAGGTATGGTGGTTTTTGCGGTCCACCACGGTTACGTCCACGGGGGCGTTGGCCAGGGCCTTGGCGGCGTTCAGCCCGGCAAAACCAGCCCCAATGACCACTACCCGGGGTCTAGTAACGTGCTGTGTCATCGGTAACATTGTAGCCAGCCATAACCCAACGTACACTGCTGAAGGTAAAAGCTTTATTGGCCCAACGTCCGGAGAGCTGGAAATCGGACAATCGAGGAAAGAGCGGTTTTAAAGAGCAGTTTCTAGGCTTGCTCCCCGATTGCCATCCCTGCGGCTCCGTGCTACTTTGCAGCCAATTCAGCAGCGCCGCTATATAGATCGTTCTGTTGACGCCCAGGATTTAGATTCTTTGGTACGAGTTTAAACATGCACATTGATGATCTGCTCAGAATTGCGATGGAGCGTAAAGCCTCCGACCTTCATTTGAAAGTTGGCAACTATCCGCACGTGCGCGTGGATGGCGAACTGGTGCCGCTCACCGAACAGCCCCGCGTTTCCGCGGAAGACATGTTGAACATGGCCTTCAGCATGATGTCCAACCGGCAAAAACAAAAGTTCAAAGAAGTTGCCGAACTCGATATGGCCTATGGCGTCGCCGGCCTGGGACGCTTCCGTGTAAACGTCTTTCAGCAGCGCGGCAACGTTGGACTGGTACTGCGCGTGATTCCTACTAAAATTCGCGCGCTTGAAGAACTCTATCTTCCTAAAGTTATCGAACACATCTGTGAAGAGGCCCGCGGACTGGTGCTGGTAACCGGCGTGACCGGTTCAGGTAAGTCAACCACACTGGCCGCCATGCTGGACCGCATCAATTCCAGCCGTTCTGAGCACATTATTACGATTGAAGACCCTATCGAATTCCTTCATCGTGATAAGAAAGGTTTTGTCAACCAGCGTGAAGTGGAGGTAGATACTCCCTCGTTCGGGTCAGCCTTGCGAGCTAGTTTGCGTCAGGACCCGGACGTGATCCTGGTGGGCGAAATGC